>JAABRC010000248.1 GCA_011391115.1 Candidatus Egaibacter danicus
GCAGATGCTCTTTGTGTCCGAAGTTGAACCACCACCGCAGGAAGCCAATGCGGCCTTCGACGCAGCCGATGTCGTGCGAGCCTTGAAGGTCGGGGCGGTCACCCCAGATCAGGCGCAGCGACTTGGGCAGGACCCCGGTGAACGCTTCATGGCTGATCACTGCTTCACAGCTGTGCTCCCGGAAACCGGGCATGAGATCGAGCACCGTCGGCCAGTTGCCCTGCAGCGCATACGACAGGCCTGTGCCCCCTTCTTCCAGGAAGCGGGCCACGCTGTAAGAGGAGAGAAAAGCGCGGTCTTCGTCACTCAGGCACCACTCGGTTTCAGGGTATTCCAGGTGCAGTCTGCGCTCCCACCAGACGTAAAAGACGATGCGGTCCTGAACACGAAGGAGGTCAAAGTGCTTGAGGTCTGGGCGGATGGCCGCCACCACCTGGATGCCCGCCGGCACGCCGAAGGGCCAGTCCGTCTGGCCCATGGGCGCTTGCGCAGACCAAGCGGTATGTGATGTCACCAGTGTTCCTGTCTTCGAGACCCCGGCAGGGGCAGGTCAAGCCTTGGACGAAGACCCCAGCCGGTGCTCCGGCAGCCCGTCCCGGGCAACCCGCGATTATAAGTTCGTCGAATCCGGGCCTCCCGGTCTGGTGAGCGCTACGGTGCAGCGGCGTCGAGCATGCTCTGGAGAGTGTCATCCAACGTGTACGGCGCGAGTTCGCCCACACAGCTCAAAAGCTTGGCCGGGCTGCCGCACAGGCGGTGTACCTCGTTTGCCCGAACGAAAGCGGGGTTGACGGTGACCGCCATCTGGTGACCGGTCAGTCTCTCCAGCCGATCGATCACACCCCGCAGGCTGTGGGTTTGCCCAGTGCAAACGTTGTAGGTTTCGCCGGGAATGCCCTTTTCCAACAGCGCCAAGTAGGCCTCGCAAACCATGCGCACGTCGTTGAATTCCCGCTCCACATGCAGGTTGCCCAGCTCGATGCGATCTGCCTTGCGGGCAAAGTGATTGACCAGTTTTGGAATGAGGAATTGGGCGGCTTGCCCTGGTCCGGTGTAGTTGAAGGGGCGCACCAGGACCATGGGCAGCGTGCCCGCATGGGTGAGCGCCATGTGTTCCATGGCCAGCTTGCTCATGGCGTAGTGGTTGACCGGTGAAGGGGGGGCCTCCTCGCTGATGGGCGAGGCTTCGCTGTTGCCGTAGATGTTGGCGCTGCTGGCAATCAGCACCTTGGTGGGCTTCACTGGAAGCGCCGCGACGGCGCTCAGCAAGTTCATGGTGCCGACCACGTTCACGGCATAGAAGGCGCTGTCGTCCGCGTGGCCCACAAAGCTGATTGCGGCGAGATGCACGACCCAGTCTGGTTGGACAGCCGAGACTTCGTTGCTGATCTTGTTTTTGTCAGTCAAGTCAGCGGTCAGCTCGAGGACCGTGTGCCCGAACGAGCGCGCGCGGGCCAGAAAAGCACGCCCGGTGAATCCGTTTGAACCAGTCAACAGGATCTTCAAAACGAGAACCCCGCTTGATTGCGGCGCAGATCGGCCTCCACCATCATCTGGCAAAGTTGTTCCAGCGTGGTTTTGGGCTCCCATCCGAGCAGGGTTTTGGCCTTTTCAGGGTTGCCGATCAGCAACTCCACTTCGGCTGGGCGGTAGAACTTGGGGTTGATGCGCATCACGGTTCTTCCGGTGGCGACATCCACCGCAGTTTCGCCTTCGGCTTCGCCCTTGAATGCCACCTCGATGCCTGCACCCTTGAAAGCCATGCTGACGAAGTCGCGCACGGTTTCCGTTCGATTGGTGGCCAGCACGAAGGTATCGGGCTCATCCGCCTGCAGCATGCGCCACATGCCTTCGACGTATTCCTTGGCAAAGCCCCAGTCGCGCTTGGCGTCCAGGTTGCCCAGTTCCAATACATCGAGCTGGCCCAGCTTGATCTTGGCCACGCTGTCGGTGATCTTGCGGGTCACGAACTCGCGGCCGCGCAGCGGGCTTTCGTGGTTGAACAAAATGCCGCTGCTGCCGAAGATGTCGTAGCTCTCGCGGTAGTTCACCGTCATCCAATGGGCATAGAGTTTGGCCACGCCGTAGGGGCTGCGGGGATAAAAAGGCGTGTCCTCCACCTGGGGAATGGCCTGCACCTTGCCAAACATCTCGGAGGTGCTGGCCTGGTAGAAACGGATCTTTCGGTTGACGAGGCGGATGGCCTCCAGCAAGTTGACTGCGCCGATGCCCGTGATCAGGGCGGTGGTGGTGGGCTGGTCGAAGCTCACACCGACAAAGCTCTGCGCGGCCAGGTTGTAGATCTCGTCGGGCTGAACCTTCTGCACCAGCGCAATGCTGGAACCCAGATCGGTCAGGTCGTACTCGACCAGATGCAGGTTGGGGTGATTCTGGACGCCCAGTTCTTCAATGCGCCAGAAATTGACCGAGCTGGTGCGGCGGTAAGTGCCGTACACGGTGTAGCCCTTGGCCAGCAGCAGTTCAGCGAGGTAGGCGCCGTCTTGGCCTGTGATGCCTGTGATGATGGCAGTTGTCATTTTGGTTTCCTTTTCAAGGCTGATTGGTACCGCTCAATGAGCTGATCCGACGAAAAATAGTCCAGCACGCGCTCACGTGCCCGGCTGGCGCGCGAGCGGGCCTCTTCAGGAGATTGCAGCACCTGGCGCATTTGCGAAGCCATCGAGGCGATGTCCGGGTCGGCCCAGACGAATCCTTTGGGGTAGGGATGGTACTCATCTGGCAACTCCACCCTGTTGAACTCCACTGGCCATGCCGTGGAGTCGTCCACGAACGATGCCAGCCCGCCAAACGAGGTTGTGATCACTGGGACCCCCGCTGCCATGGCTTCGATCACCGTCAGACCCAGACCCTCTGATCGGTGTGGCGATACATAGGCTGCGGCATCTGCAATCAGCGCATGGAGATCAGACGTGGGAAGCAACGCGTCAATCACGCGAACTCTGGAGTCTTGCGCAGCGCATTGATACAACGCCTCAACTTCTTCGATGTCGCGATTGGGGTAGGTCACTTTGAGCACCAGTTCCACGCCCGGGTGTTCGTCGTGCCCGGGAAATGCCTGTTCGAAGGCTTTGACCAGTGCCAACGGGTTCTTGCGTTCGAGAATGCTGTTGGCGTCAAAACAGTAAACAAAGTAGCGAGTTGCTCCAGCGACAGTGCCTTGGCGTGACGCCATGGTTTTCAGGTGGCCAAGGTAGGGCGGCAACAGCGTGACCGGTTTGGCCGTGGCAGACCGCAGCGTTTCGGCAATGAAGGGTGTTGGTGCCCAGAACTCGTGAAAATATTTGAGCGAGGCGTGCCATTCAGGGCGCAACACTGGGAGTTCCCAGTACCAGACGGCGATGTTGTGGGCCCCTTCCAGCAATTCATGCCCCCCCCCATGCTCCAGCATCAGCGGCAGGGTGTCGCCATTCATGTGCACCACGTTGATCGGTGCACCGGCGATGAAGGGGGGAAGGGGAAACTCATCCAGGGGAATCGCGCTTTGACGTGAAAACGCCAGCGGTTGGCACAGCGTTCCCAGCCTGTTGAATCCAGCCAGGCGAAGCCCTTCCAGGTAGCCCCGGGCGCTGACGCCAAGACCCGAAACTTTGTCCACTGGCCCCACGACGTTGATGAACGGGTTGTCGTCCTCGATCACCGGCGTGTTGATTGGAGGCTTGTCTCTGACCTTGACGCGTTGGTCTGCCGACAAGCGGATGCGGTGGTGAAGCACCAGGCCATGGTGGCGACCGACGCGCAGAAAGTGACACAGGGGGCGGTCCAGCCAGGGCGCCAGGGCCGGGTAGGTGGCCAGATAGCGCCGTCCATCGAAGTCGGGCGGTGCCCCCAAGCCAAGTGCCTCACCAAAAACCGCGTAGTGATAGAGCGTGCAAACGCCTTTCAGCGCACCTTCCGGAAAGAAGGCCCGATAGGCTTTGGGATTGAAGCAGGCGTTGGGCCAGCGACCCTCTGCGTCAC
>JAABRC010000249.1 GCA_011391115.1 Candidatus Egaibacter danicus
ACACCGTCCTGCACATAGAAGCGGTTGGCACAGACGCAGGTCTGACCCGCGTTGCGGTACTTGCTGAGCATGGCGCCTTCTACTGCGGAGTCGATGTCGGCATCATCAAACACGATGAAGGGGGCGTTGCCACCGAGTTCCAGCGACATTTTCTTGACCGTGGGTGCGGACTGTGCCATCAAAATGCGTCCGACTTCCGTGGAGCCGGTAAAGCTGATGTGGCGCACCACATCGCTGGCGCAAATCACCTTACCCACGGCAATAGAGTTGTTACCGTCGGCTGTGATCATATTCAGCACACCTGCCGGAATGCCCGCGCGAATGGCCAGTTCAGCCGCGGCCAGTGCGGTCAGCGGCGTCAACTCAGCTGGTTTTATGATCACCGGGCAACCCGCTGCCAGAGCGGGCGCCACCTTGCGCGTGATCATGGCCAGTGGAAAATTCCAGGGTGTGATGGCAGCGCAAACACCAATGGGCTGTTTGAGAATCATCAGGCGGCGGTTATTGTCAAACTGGGGCAGGGTTTCGCCGTTGACGCGCTTCGCCTCTTCGGCAAACCATTCGACAAAGCTGGCGCCGTAAGCCACTTCACCTTTGGCTTCGGCAAATGGCTTGCCCTGCTCAGCGGTCATGATGCGCCCCAGGTCTTCCTGGTTGGCCATGAGCAAATCAAACCATTTGCGCAGAATGATGCTGCGCTCCTTGGCTGTTTTTGTACGCCAGGCAGGCCACGCCGTATTGGCAGCCGCAATGGCGGCTTCGGCATCTGCAGGGCCCATGTTGGCGACGTCCGCCAGTTTTCGGCTATTGGAAGGATCAAAAATATCAAAGCGGCTGGTGCCAGCCACCCACTGACCGTTGATCAGGGCGTCTGTCTTGAGCAGGGTGGGGTCTTTGAGCAGCGAAAGGGGAGATGTTTTCATGTCCATGGCAGTAGATCTCTTAAAGTGTTGAGAGCAGGCGCATCAGTACACCAGACCAACTGGCTAGATTAACGCGTTTTTCCGATTGTCGCAGGACCACCTGACGTGCCCCTCGCAGGGCCATTTCAGTAACGCGGGGTGAGTTGCTGTTGCGTTTCAGTGCTTGATCATGACGTGTCGGGCGCAGCTATAGTCTTCCAGTGCGTAGACCGACAGGTCTTTCCCGTAGCCGGAGTGCTTCATGCCGCCGTGTGGCATTTCGGACACCAGCATGAAGTGTGTGTTAACCCAGGTACAGCCGTACTGCAGGCGCGAAGCAATGTTCATCGCAGCGCCAACATCACGGGTCCATACCGAGCTGGAAAGTCCATATTCCGAATCGTTTGCCCAGGCGATCGCCTGTTCGGTGTCCTTGACACGGGTGATGGATACTACCGGCCCAAATACTTCACTGCGCACGATTTCATCGTCCTGCCTGGCGCCGGCCACTACGGTCGGCTTGTAAAAGAAGCCTTTGGTGCCGGTAGCACTTCCGCCCGTTGTGATTTCCGTGTGGGAAAGCTGGCTGGCGCGGTCGACGAAGCTGGCCACGCGGTCGCGCTGGCGGGCAGAAATGAGCGGGCCCATCTCAACGCCGGGTTCCTGCTGGGTGCCCACCTTGATGGAAGACACGGCGCTGCTCAAGTCGGCTACCAGTCGCTCGTATACCTTTTCACCCGCATACACCCGGCAGGCCGCCGTGCAGTCCTGCCCAGCGTTGTAATAGCCGAAGGTACGCAGGCCTTCCACCACGCTGGAGAGATCAGCATCGTCCAGAACAATCACGGGAGCCTTGCCACCCAGTTCCAGGTGGGTTCGCTTGATGCCGCGTGCAGCGGCCTCCATGATCTTGCTGCCAGTAGACACATCGCCTGTCAGTGAAGCCATGCGGATACGCGGATCACGAATCAGCGGCGCGCCCACCGTGTCGCCCCTGCCGCACACGATATTGACTACGCCGGGCGGCAGTATGCCCGCCAGGATTTCGCCAAAACGCAGTGTCGTCAGCGGCGTGTTCTCCGAAGGCTTGAGTACTACCGTATTGCCCATGGCAATAGCCGGCCCCAGCTTCCAGGCAGCCATCATCAAGGGGTAGTTCCACGGTGCAATGGACGCCACGACGCCAAGCGGGTCGCGGCGAATCATGCTGGTATGGCCGGGCAGGTATTCACCCGACAGCGAACCCATCAGGTTGCGAATGGCGCCTGAGAAAAAGCGGTACACGTCAGCGATAGCTGGAATTTCATCATTGCGCGCTGCGCTCAGGGGTTTGCCGCAGTTGAGTGACTCCAGCGACGCCAGCTCATCGCCATGGGTCTCCACCGCATCGGCAATTTTCAGCAGATAAGCGCTGCGATCGCGCGGGGTCAGCGCCGCCCATGCCGGAAAGGCGGCACTGGCGGCATCCACCGCCTGCCGCAACTGATCGGCGCTGGCTTCACGCACTTCGCAAAGTACTTCACCAGTGGACGGGTTGAGCACACTTTCCGCGCGCCCTTCACCGGTGACGGCAACGCCATTAATCATGAGTTGAGTAGGGAATCTTTGTGCGGCCATGGTATTGCCTCAAATAAAAAGTGAAGGACAGGTGAACAAAAAAAGTTAACGATGGCCCGGGCTGGCGTCGCCTTCACGGGTGAGCCTCCAGGCCAGCAAAATGAGTGGCATGGTGATCAGCATCACCAGCAGCGCGACGACATTGGTTATGGCCACTTCGCGCGGCCTGCTGAGTTGATTCAGCAGCCAGATGGGAAGAGTCTTTTCACTGCCCGAAGTAAACGTGGTCACGATCAATTCATCCACCGACAGCGCAAAGGCCAGAATGCCTCCGGCGAGCAGTGCGGTACCCAACTGGGGTAACACCACGTAGCGCAGCGTGGTCAGCGTATCGGCTCCCAGATCCATGGACGCTTCGATCAGCCGGGCAGGCAGGCGCTTCAGCCGGGCAACCACATTGTTGTGAACGATCACTACGCAGAAGGTGGCATGGCCAATCGCAATCGTCCAGAATCCCGGGTTGACCTCCATGAGTCTGAAAGCGGCCAGCAAGGCAATTCCCGTCACGATGCCGGGCAGCGCAATGGGCAAGATCAGCATGGTCGTGAAGGCATCCTTGCCAAAGAAGCGGTCGCGATTCAGCGCCGCCGCTGTCAACGTACCCAGCACCATGGCAATCACCGTGGCCATGGCCGCTACCGACAGTGACAGGCCAATCGCCTCCTGAATATCCTTACGCTCCCACGCCCGCACAAACCAGCGCAGGGTGAGGTCGCTCAGTGGAAATGTGTAGCCACTCTCATTTCCGTTGAAGGCATAGAGGGCGATGAATACCAGCGGCAGATGAAGAAATGCCAGCCCGGCATACGCAACCAGACGCAGCAGGTAGTCAGAGCGCATTGAAGGCCCCCAGACGACGAGCCATGGCCAGATAAATGGTGATCAACACAATGGGCACGCAGGTGAATGCGGCGGCCAGCGGAATGTTGCCAATCGTTCCCTGCAGCGTATAGACCATGCCACCGATGTAGAGCCCCGACGGCCCTACCAGTTGAGGAATGATGTAGTCACCCAGCGTGAGTGAAAACGTGAAGATGGAGCCTGCCACCACGCCAGGAAATGCCAGCGGCCACAGAACCGTGCGAAACGTCTGCCACGGGTGTGCGCCCAGATCGGCCGAGGCCAGCAGCAAATTGGCAGGTACGCGCTCTATCGATGCCTGGATGGGCAAAATCATGAATGGCAGCCAGATGTAGGTGAACACCAGGAACCGCCCGAGATTGGAAGTGGCCAGCGTGTCGCCACCAATGACGGGTATGCGCAGCACGAATTCGAGAGCGCCCTGAAGCCCCAGCCGATTGAGCACCCAGTAGATCACGCCACCCTGCGCCAGCAGCACCGTCCATGCATAGGCCTTGACGATGTAGCTGGCCCACATGGGCAACATCACGCCGACATAAAAAAATCCCTTTTCCCACGGCCTGGCGTAGTGCGCCATGTAA
>JAABRC010000025.1 GCA_011391115.1 Candidatus Egaibacter danicus
GACGCAAGTGCCCGCCCAGCTGGCCTCCGTGGTTCAGGGCTGGGGACTGGCGCCGCTGATGGTGGTGTCTGCCATTTTGCTGTTTTACGTGGTGCTGGGCGCAGTGATGGATGAGCTGTCGATGATCCTGCTGACCATTCCCATCTTTTTCCCAATGATCATGGGGTTGGACTTCGGCATGCCCAAGGACTCGGTCGCCATCTGGTTTGGCATCATGGTGCTGATGACGGTGGGCTTTGGCCTCCTGGCACCGCCGGTGGGATTAAACGTGTATGTGGTGAACGGCATGGCCAAAGACGTGCCCATTTCCGAGAGCTACAAAGGCGTGATGCCGTTTTTGATCAGCGATGTGTTTCGCACATTGCTGCTGCTGTTCTTTCCGGGTATTTCGCTTTGGCTGGTGAAATTCATCACCTGACCGGACAACTGAGGGTTAATCCCGTCAACCCCGTCCCCCGATTTCCGTTACCTTTTCATCATTAACTTACTGGAGCCCTCCATGATTCAAAGACGCACGCTACTCAAGTCCACTGCCGCAGTCGCGCTGGGCGCACCGGCCCTGAGCAGCCTCGCGCAACAAACTGTGACCCTCAAGTTCCACACGTTCATGGCGCCCCAGTCCAACGTGTGGCTGAACATGCACAAGGCGTGGATGGACAAGGTCGAGAAAGAATCTGGTGGCCGCATCAAGTTCGAAGGTTATCCCGCCATGCAGTTGGGCGGCACGCCCGTGCAGCTTTATGACCAGGCCAAGGACGGCGTGGTGGACATCATCTGGACGCTGCCAGGCAATACGGCAGGCCGATTTCCCCGCGTGGAGGTGTTTGAACTTCCGTTCATGATGACCAACGCTGAAGCCACCTCCAAAGCCTATTGGGAATACGTGCAAACCGTGGCGGCAGACGAGTTCAAGGACACCCAGGTGCTGGCATTGCAAGTCCACGGCCCCGGCATGTTTCACACCAAGGAAAAGCAGATCAAGACGGCAGCCGATCTGAAGGGCCTGAAGATGCGCGGACCCACGCGCCAGATCACCAAAATGCTGGGTTATCTGGGTGCAACACCTGTCGGAATGCCACTGCCAGGCATTCCGGACGCGTTGTCCAAAGGCACGATTGATGGCGCCGTGATTCCCTGGGAAGTGGTGCCTTCAGTCAAAGTGCACGAACTCACCAAATTCCACAGCGAATTTGAACCATCTGGGGGTGCGCTGTACACCACGACGTTTGTCATGGCCATGAACAAGGCAAAGTACAACTCGCTGCCGCCTGATCTGAAGAAAATCATCGACAACAACTCGGGGCTGGAGACATCGGGTTGGCTGGGCAAAGTGCAACAGGCCGGTGACGTGGCTGGCCGCCAGTCAGCGGTTGATCGCAAGAACACCATTTACACCATTCCTGCGACCGACGCGCAGGAGTTCCGTCGCAAGGCCGCATTGGTCGAGGTCGAATGGATGGAAGACATGAACAAGCGCGGCTTTGATGGACGGAAATTGCTGGATACGGCCCGTGCCCTGATTGAAAAGCACACCAAGACACAGGCAGCACCGGCCAAGGCGGCTGCACCCAAGAAGGTTTGAACTGAATCTGAATCGACCCTACCTGCAAAGGGCTCCGAAAGGAGCCCTTTTTTATCGGTCCTTTCGTTTCAATTTACACTGATCGCATGCAACGCAGCCTCATCAAACACTGCAGAAACTGTGGCGCCGCCGTCGTCTACCGGGTACCGGACGATGGTGACACCAAAGAGCGTGCAGTGTGCCCCTCCTGCCAAACCATCCACTATGAAAATCCGCTCAACGTGGTTGGAACCGTGCCTCACCTGGGTGACCGAGTGCTGCTGTGCAAGCGCAATATCGAGCCGCGCCGAGGCAAATGGACACTGCCAGCCGGCTTCATGGAGTTACATGAAACCACAGCAGAAGGTGCGGCCCGGGAAACCGTGGAAGAGGCTGGCGCCCAGTTTGATCTGGAGCGCCTGTTCTCCGTGTTGAATGTCGCCCGCGTGGGACAGGTTCATCTGTTTTACACCGCACGACTTTTGAGCGATCAGTTTGACCCCGGCCATGAGACCATCGAGGCCCGTCTGTTCACCGAAGCCGAAATTCCCTGGGACGACATTGCCTTCAGAACAGTCAGGGAAACGCTGGAACACTACTTTGCTGATCGTCGGTCCGGACAATTGTCCTTTCACACGATCGATATCGTTTAGCTCACACGGGTATTTCACAGCTGGGTTCTTCAGTGGCGGTGCCAGCGTCCGGGCTCAAACCGCCAGCCGCCGCCAAAGCGTATCCACTGGTGGGGAACCCAGACGTGCCTGGGACGATTCATTTCCCAGTGTCCAGCAACCCAGACATGGCGGCCGCCCACCCAGTTCCAGAACCCGCCAATCCAGAGATAACCTGGTGCAGGGGGATAACCGACAACTTCCTGATAGGGGGGCGGTGGCGCAACCATCACCACCCCATTGGGGTAATAACTTCCCGGAGCGGGCAAAGGATGAGGGGGTGGAAGTGGTGGTGGCGGAGCGTAGACAACGGGCCGGGCGGGTGCTACGACGCAACCTGCCAGCCCGGCCGCGATGGCAGCAACCGCTACAAGGCAACCGAATTGAAGCAATCGGAATGAACGCATAACATCTCCAGAAAAAGTGTTGTTATGGAGGTTCAACGCCACACCTGACCGTGACAGCGACAGGCTTTACCGGCCTTTACCCGGCTTTACCCAGCTGTAACAATGTCTTTTTCTATCAGCGCCTGCAGGCAGGCCGCGCATTCACGCAATGCCGCACAAGGTGACGCCAAAGCCGACCGCAGAAACTGAGCCGCGTAATCAGGGTCTCCGTGAAAACGCGCCGTGTCTACCCACCAGCCTTGCCCTGCCATGAGCCATTTGAAATCCACCTCAGCGAGCAACGCATCACGTTCACCCGCTTGCACTGGCTCGCTTTGATATGAATGCATTGGCTCTGACTGGACCGGAGTAATCATGGATACCCTTCTTGGCTAACCCGATGGACCCGTAACGCCTGAAGTGCAATGTAGGCTTACCCGGCTAGGGGATCAGGTCTAGAAACAGGGAGAAACCGGTCTTTTTCAAATGGATAGGGCATCCAGGTGACTTCACCGTGAAGTTTTTCACGAATGACCACTGCATTGTGTAACGGGTGGCAAGGAGTCGATTCCCGCCGATAGACTCATGCTCAATCTAGAAAACCAACGCAGGAGACCTCTGCCGCAATGCCTCAAACCGCCTTTGTCCTGCGCATCGCGTTGCGCCGCCTCAAGCCCACCGTCTGGCGTGAGGTTCTGGTGAGTCCCGCTGCTACACTGCGCGAATTGCACGCCGTGATTCACGCGGCCATGGGATGGGACGATGACCATCAGTATGCGTTCGCCCGGCCCGATGGCAACAAGGGGTTTTATCAGTTGGACAAAAGCCGTCTGTATGAGCCACCGGTTGATCAGGACCCTTGGGACATACCCGGTAACAACGACGCCACCACGACTGTTGGGGAGCTGTTGCAGGCACCCAGGGACCGACTGCTGTATATGTACGACTTCGGCGACAACTGGGAACACCTGATCACCCTGAAAGAACAGGTACTTGTGGATGGCCCCCTGCCCGCCTTGCTGGGTGCCCAGCACGCATGCCCGCTGGAAGATTGCGGAGGCGTCAAAGGCTGGATTGATTTGTGCACGGCTCTGGCACATCCGGAGCGCCCGGGATGCACCCAATTGGCACGCCTGTATCAGGGCTTTGAACCTCAGGCTTTTGTGCCGGAGTTGCGTGAAAAGGCAGTCGCCCGGCTTCAGCCCCGGCAGCAGCAGACGAATCCGGAATTGACGGAGGCCTGATGGCAACCGAACCTGTTGATAATCCTTGCCAAGGAACCGTCCATGGCCAAGCTTTTCTTCAGGTATTCGGCAATGAATGCCGGCAAATCAACTTCTCTGCTACAGATCGCCTACAACTACGAAGAGCAGGGGCAAAAAGTCCTGCTGTACACAGCCGGCATCGACCACCGCAGCGGTACCGGGCAGATTGCTTCACGTCTGGGACTGCAACGCAGCGCATTTGTGTTCGATAAGTCCACGCATTTCTCGCAGTTGCTCAAAAGCCAGGATGACCTGGCGTGTGTGCTCATTGATGAGTCCCAGTTCCTGCGGCCAGACCAGGTGCGGCAATTGCACGAAGTCGCCAACGTACACAACACACCTGTCATCTGTTTTGGCCTGCGAACCGACTTCACCGGCAAACCCTTCGATGGAGCTGCCTGGTTACTCGGTCTGGCGGACGATATAGAGGAAATCAAGACCATTTGCAGTTGCGGACGAAAAGCCACCATGAACATCCGTCTGGATGATTTTGGTCAACGCTTGCTGGAAGGCGAACAGGTAGAGATTGGCGGAAACAATCGCTACAGACAAGTATGCGCCCGGTGTTTTTACCTCGGCGAAGTGGCGGTCTGATATGCAATCACCGATGTCTCTAAATACCATGCTTCAGGCAATCCCCCTCCTACTCTTTTGCCGACCATGAACCGCCCCCTGCAATTTCTGTGGTGGCCTGTTCTCATCTTTCTGGGTGTGGGGATAGTCTGGTTCCTGACGCCCTACGTTATCGCCACGGTGCTCATCGCCAGTGGCTCGCCCGCATCCATTTCCCACGCTGGCCAGTTTGGCGACCAGTTTGGGGCGGTAAGCGCCCTGTTTTCCGGGCTGGCGTTCGCCGGGGTCGTTGTCAATCTCTGGCTGCAAAGGGAAACAACCAGCGCACACCAGATACTGGCCAGAGACCAGATGAAACTGCTGGGTGATGTCATCCGGGCCCAGACCGAAGTGGCCTCCAGTGCCGCGCAAGCCTCTCAGGGCCAGGCGTTCGCCATTGCGGCCGGCATCATTCAAGCTGACAAGGTGCGCCTTGCCCGCAAGCTGACTTTCAAATTGCTGCGGGAAAAGGATTTCGTGCTGTGGTCCACTACCGAACGGGCGCAGGCCGAAGTCGTTTGCCATACGTTCGACCAGATTGGCATCATGATCAAAAATGGCATGGTGAAACCCCAGACCATCTATGACGGCTGGTACGCAACGATCATGGAGTCCTGGAAAATTCTGGAGCCTTTCATTCGCAGCAAACGCAAGGAATATGGCTCGGAAAACGTGGGATCAGGCTTCAGGTACCTTTTTGATGAGATGAGAAGGATTAAAAAAGCCGAGGCTGACCGTTTGGCGAGCTATCAAAAGTACCCGGCTCCGAACGGGTAGAAATCCGCTTCCAGATAATGAAAAAGGGGTGGCAAACGCTGGTTTGTCACCCCTTTTTCATTTGCGGGAAATATCAGGCGTTTCTTTGACAAAGGGCAAAAACAGGGGCGTCAATATCCCTAGCATTTGTGGGCAGCCCGGGTTAGCTTCTTCTGTTTATCGCCATCTTGACAAATACTATACGGGGTATATATACTGGGCACAGTATTCAAGGAATTCCCATGACATATTTCCGTGCATCTGCCATTCAACGCGCTGCCAGGGCTTTGCTTTTGGGTGCTGCGCTCGCTTATGGCCAGACACACGCAGCCCCCCCGATCGCAGTGGCGGTCGTAGCCGTCAAGCCTCAGGCCGTGCCGACCGGGTTTGAGGTGGATGGGGTGGTCCAGCCAGTCCGTCAGAGCACGCTATCAGCCCAGGCTTCAGGAAGGATTTCGTCGTTGCTGGTCAAAGCGGGAGACCGCGTACGCGCGGGCCAATTGCTGGCCACCATCGATGACCGGGAAGCCCAGACAGGCGTGCAGCGCAGTCAGGCACAGGTAGCCCAGGCGGAAGCCGAATTGCGAAACGCCAAAGCCCATGCACAACGCACCAGTGAATTGCAGGCACAAGGCTTTGTCAGCAAAGCAGCGCTGGATACCGCCACCGCGCAGCTCAATGCTTTGCAGGCCGGTCGTGATCAGGCAAGCGCCGGCGCCCGGCAATCAGCCTTGGCTCAGGGTTTTACCCGTGTCACCGCGCCCTATGACGGCTGGGTATTGCAGACACTGAGCGAAGCCGGCGATCTGGCGGTTCCCGGTAAACCCTTGTTGACTCTGTATGCCCCACTCCCGTTGCGTGCAGTCGTTCAGGTGCCCGCATCTCGCGGTGATTTGGCCCGAAATGCGAAATCGGTTGAGGTTCAGATACCTGACGGCAAGGGTGGCCAGCAATGGCTAGCCCCCACCGCCCGCAGCGTATTGCCTTCGGCTGATCCCGTGTCACAAACCATTGAATGGCGCCTGGAATTGCCATCGGTCACTGGTCAGGCACTGGTGCCGGGCCAGCAGGTTCGCGTGCGGTTTGCCGGCGGTGTGTCCGAACGCATGGTTGTGCCGGGTACCGCCGTGATCCGGCGCGGTGAGTTGACGGCCGTCTACGTGGCTACCGGTGGTTCGGGTGCCCAGGGATTCGCCCTCAGGGCCATCCGGCTGGGGGCCGATCACGGCGCGGTGGGTGTGGAAGTGCTCGCAGGACTCGCCAGCGGGGATCGAGTGGCGCTGGATCCTGTTCGTGCCGGTCTGGCTGGTGCGCAGGCCATTGACGCCGCACGCTGAGGTTAGCCATGCAGGACAACACGACTCCTTCTTCCCCTGCCCGCCTGGGAGCCTCGGGCCGCATTGCGGCGGCGTTTCAGTCAAACGCCATCACGCCGCTGCTGGCGCTGGTGGCTTTACTGCTGGGACTGTTTGCCGTGCTGGTAACTCCGCGCGAGGAAGAGCCGCAGATCAATGTCACCATGGCCAACGTGCTGATCCCCTTCCCCGGGGCCAGCAGTGACAACGTGCAGAACATGGTGGCCCGCCCGGCGGAGCAGGTATTGAGCCAGATAGCCGGTATTGAACATACCTATTCGGTAGCCCGACCCGGCGTCGCCGTGCTCACGGTGCAATTCAAGGTGGGCGTTCCGCGAACCGAGGCGCTGGTACGTCTGTACGATGTTCTCAACGCCAATCAGGACTGGTTGCCGAGGGATTTGGGCACGCTCGCCCCGATTGTCAAACCCAAGGGAATTGACGATGTGCCGGTATTGGCAGTCACGTTATGGGGCAAGGATGCTCAGGCCGCCAACGACCTGGAGCGCGTGGCCCACGCTCTGGAACTCGAGCTCAAAAGCGTCAAAGGAACCCGCGAAGTGCAGGTCACCGGTGGGCCCGGGCGTGCCGTGCACGTATGGCTGGACCCGATACGCCTGCGCGAGCGAGGGGTCGATGTGTTGGGCCTGAAGGCTACCCTGGCAGCAGCCAACTTTGGCATGCCGTCGGGCGCCGTGCTGGACGCCAGCGGCAAGACGGCACAAATGCTGACGGTAGAAACCGGCGAATTCCTGACTTCCGTCGATGATATCGGCTCACTGGTAGTGGGTGTGAGCAACGGCAAACCCGTCTATCTGCGTGAGGTGGCCCGTATCGAGGCCGGTGCACAGCAACCTCAGCGCTACGTCTGGTTCACCCCAGGAGCAGCATCCAAATCAGGCCCGTCAGGTGGGCTGGCCACCGGGCAGGTATTTCCTGCCGTCACCATCACCGTAACCAAGAAACCTGGTGAAAACGCGGTGGATGTGGCACGTGCCGCCAGCGCCCGCGTTGAAGCCCTGCGCAACACGGTGATTCCGTCCAGTGTTGAAACCACTGTCACCCGCAACTATGGTGAAACAGCGGCTGAAAAAGCCAACAAACTCATTCAGAAGCTTGCCTTTGCCACCGGCTCTGTCATCTTGCTCGTGGGTCTGGCGCTGGGCCGGCGCGAGGCGGTGATTGTGGGCGGCGCGGTGATTCTCACGCTGACCGCGACGTTGTTTGCAAGCTGGGCCTGGGGTTTCACGCTGAACCGGGTCAGCCTGTTTGCGCTGATCTTTTCCATTGGCATTCTGGTTGATGACGCGATCGTGGTGGTGGAGAACATCCACCGCCATCAGCAACTGTTTCCCCATAAGTCACTCGCCGAGATCATTCCCGGCGCAGTTGACGAGGTCGGTGGCCCCACCATTTTGGCGACCCTCACTGTGATTGCCGCGTTGCTGCCCATGGCTTTCGTCAGCGGTCTGATGGGGCCCTACATGAGCCCGATCCCGATCAACTCCAGCCTGGGCATGGCCATTTCACTGGCGATTGCCTTCACTGTTACGCCGTGGCTCTCGCTCAAACTCATGAAATCGCATGGCCACGGTCATGCAGATGCCGCCGATACCACACCTAAGGGCCTGGGTCCGAAACTGCAGCGTTTTTTTACCCGCGTACTTACACCCCTTCTGAATAGCGCACGCAAACGCTGGCTGCTGCTTGGAGGCATTCTGGCAGCGCTGCTGCTGTCCGTCGGCCTGACGCTGGTGCAGTGGGTGGTACTGAAGATGCTGCCCTTCGACAACAAAAGTGAATTTCAGGTGGTTGTCGAAATGCCCGCCGGTACACCGCTGGAAAACACGGCCTCGGCACTGCATGAGATGGGTGAGTTTCTGGCACGCCAGCCGGAAGTTCGCGATCTGCAAGGGTACGCCGGTACAGCCAGCCCGATTACCTTCAATGGCTTGGTGCGCCAGTACTACCTGCGGGCGGACGCCGAACAGGGCGACCTGCAGGTCAATCTCGTGGACAAGCATGAACGCAGCGACAAGAGCCATGTGATTGCCCAGCGCCTGCGCCCCGAACTGGAAACAATTGGTGCCCGCCACAATGCCCGGGTAAAAGTAGTCGAAGTGCCACCGGGTCCGCCGGTCATGAGCCCTCTGGTGGCCGAGGTTTATGGTCCTGACGAAGCAGGCCGACAGCAACTGGCACAACGTATCGCCAAGGCTTTTGACGTTACACCAGACATTGTTGGCGTGGACTCTTCGCTCAAGGAGGACGCTCCTCGTGCGCACCTGACAGTTCGGCGCCAGCGTGCCGAATCGCTCGGCATTCCCGTCGCTGCCATAGCGCAGACTGTCCATGGCGCGCTGTCGGGCGCAGACGCTGCCTACCTGCACGATGGCCAGAGCAAATACCCGGTTCCGGTCCGTCTGCAACTGCCACTGGAAAGTCAGGTCGGTCTGGACGCCCTGCTCGCCTTGCCCATGAAAGCAGCCAACGGCCAGATGGTGCCGCTGTCGGAATTGGTGCAGGTTGACCGTGGCGTGATCAACAAGCCGCTGTTCACCAAAGACCTGCACCCGGTCAGCTACGTGTTTGGCGACATGGCCGGCAAACTGGACTCACCACTGTATGGCCTGTTTGCGATCCGGCCGCACCTTAAGGAAGCAGCGCTGCCAAATACAGGAGACTTGGGAGAATACTGGATTCGCCAACCGGTGGATACCTATCGCCAATACGCCATCAAATGGGACGGTGAGCTACAAATCACCTATGACACGTTCCGCGACATGGGCGCTGCCTATGGCGTGGGTCTGATCCTGATCTACCTGCTGGTGGTGGCGCAATTCAGGAGCTACCTGACACCGCTGGTCATCATGGCGCCCATTCCACTCACCATCATTGGTGTGATGCCCGGCCATGCGTTGCTGGGCGCCCAGTTCACGGCAACCAGCATGATCGGCATGATTGCGCTGGCCGGCATCATCGTGCGCAACTCCATCCTGCTGGTGGACTTCATTGAACTTCAGGTCGCGCAAGGCATGGCCTTCAAGGAAGCCGTTATCAGCTCTGCTGCAGTTCGCGCTCAGCCGATTGCACTGACTGGCCTGGCCGCCATGATTGGCGCCTTCTTCATTCTGGATGACCCGATCTTCAATGGTCTGGCTATTTCCCTGATTTTTGGCATCCTGGTCTCCACGTTGCTCACGCTGGTGGTGATCCCGGTTCTCTACTTTGCGTTGTACCGGCATCGCGCGGCGTCATCTGAACCACCCACAGAGGTGACAGTGGCACATTCCTGACTTTTTCAACTACCTTTACTGAGGAGACAACTCATGGCCAATATCGTCATCATGGGCGCCGGCATCGGCGGCATGCCCGCCGCCTACGAAATGCGCGACATGCTTCCCAAGGAGCACAACGTCACGGTTGTCAGCGCTGTGGATTACTTTCAATTCGTGCCGTCCAACCCCTGGGTAGCCGTGGGCTGGCGTACGCGTGAGGAGATCGTGCTCAAGGTCGGCCCGCTGCTGGAGCGCAAGGGCATCAAGTTCATCGCCAAGCCCGTGACCACCATCGACGCCGCCGGCAGCAAGCTGACGCTTTCGGGCGGAACGCCTGACGAACAGATGCTGCCCTACGATTACCTGGTCATCACCACCGGCCCGAAACTGAGCTTTGATGAGGTTCCCGGCGCGGGTCCGCATGGTGGTCACACCCATTCCGTATGCTCAGTGGATCACGCCGAGAGATTCTGGCTCGACTACCAGGAATTCCTGAAGAACCCCGGGCCTATCGTGATCGGTGCCATGCCCATGGCCAGCTGTTTCGGCCCGGCCTATGAGTTTGCCTTCATCGTCGACGCCGACCTGCGCAAGCGCAAGCTGCGCGACAAGGTGCCGATGACCTACGTCACCAGCGAGCCCTACATCGGCCATCTTGGTCTGGGTGGTGTTGGCGACTCGAAGTCTATGCTCGAGTCGGAAATGCGCGGTCACGACATCAAATGGATCACCAATGCCAAGACTACCAGGGTCGAGGCCGGCAAGCTGTTCACAACGCAGCTTGATGATCACGGCAATGTCTACAAGGAACATGAAGTTCCCTTCAAACTGTCCATGATGTTGCCCGCGTTCAAAGGGGTCGACGCCGTGGCTGGCGTACCGGAACTGTGCAACCCGCGCGGCTTCGTGATCATTGACGAATTCCAGCGCAGCAAGAAGTACCGCAACATTTTCTCGGCTGGCGTCTGCGTGGCCATTCCGCCGGTGGAAGTCACGCCTGTGCCCACTGGCGCGCCCAAGACCGGCTACATGATTGAGACCATGATCACGGCGATCGTGCACAACATTGCCGACGAACTGGCCGGCAAACCAGTCAATACCAAAGCGACCTGGAACGCCATCTGCCTGGCCGATATGGGCGACACCGGGGCCGCTTTCGTCGCGTTACCGCAAATCCCGCCACGCAATGTCAACTGGTTCAAAAAGGGCAAATGGGTGCACCTGGCCAAGATTGCGTTTGAGAAGTATTTCATGCGCAAGATGAAGACTGGCAATTCCGAACCGGTGTACGAGAAATACGTGCTCAAGTTGCTCGGCATCATGCGGTTGAAATAGGCAATTTTTTTCTTTACTCACAGGAGATTCTCATGACAGTCGAACGTTACATCCGCCTTATGGCCGGCTTTTTTATCCTGCTGTCGCTGGCGCTGGGCGTCGAAGGCAGCCCGATCTTCCTCAGTAAGTGGTGGCTGGCCTTCACTGCCTTCGTCGGCTTGAACCTGTTCCAGTCCGGCATCACCAACTTCTGCCCGCCGGGCTTCTTGCTGAAGAAGCTTGGCGTGCCCGAAGGCGGTTCCTGCCGCAGCAACTGAAGGGGCGGGCCGATGAGCGGCAAGACCGAGAGCGTTCATCTGCGACAGATGCACGACTACCAGTTCGAGATGACATTCGGCGACGCAATGCCGGTGGTGGTGGCCGACGAGCCACCGCCGCTGGGGCAAGGAACGGGTCCATCGCCGGTGCAGTTGCTGGCCGCGGCCGTGGGTAATTGCCTGAGCGATTCGCTGCTATTTGCGCTGCGCAAGTTCAAGCAGGCTCCTGACCCCATCCACTGCACGGTGCAGGCTGAGGTGGGGCGTAACGCAGATGCCCGGCTGCGCGTGCTATCCATGAAAGCAGTGCTCACGCTGGGCGTACCTGGCCCTTCGCTTCAGCATCTGGACCGGGTTCTGGATCAGTTTGAGGCTTTCTGCACGGTGACGCAAAGTGTGGGCCAGGGCATTCCCGTCACGGTTGAAGTTCAGG
>JAABRC010000250.1 GCA_011391115.1 Candidatus Egaibacter danicus
CCTACAATCCGGTCATGCGCATTGCACACCTTCTGCCCTCCCTTTTATCCCCCTTCGTTGTACTGCTTGGCATTGCCGCCATGTCGGCGGGCTGGGCCCAGCCTGCCGGTACTGCCGCTACGGCTGCTGCCACAAGCGCCGTTGGCAAGGAGCCGGTAGCTACCCGCCGGGAGAAGCTGGGGCAAACCATCCGCATTGAGGACAGTGGCGCAACCATTGACGAGACCCGGCTGGGCGGCGAAACACAAAGTATCCAGGTCCAACCCAAAGGGGGCATGCCCCGCTACGACGTATTACCCGCCAGGGCAGATGCCCGTGGCGGCACGCGTGTCTGGAAAGTTCTGGGCTTCTGACAACAGGCTGGTTGATTCATGGCGGTTTACACAGAGGTCTCGTTCGAGCAGGCCAGACAATTTCTCGAACCCTTGGGCTTGGGCCAGTTGCAGACCATGGAAGGCTGCAAAGGTGGCATTGAGAACACCAACTATTTCGTGACCACGAACCAGGGCGCTTACGTGCTGACCCTGTTTGAGCGACTGACCTTCGAGCAATTGCCGTTTTACCTGCGTCTGATGAAACATCTGGCCCAAAGCGGTATCCCGGTTCCTGATCCGGCAGCCAACCGCGATGGCGACATCCTGCACAAACTGGCGGACAAACCTGCCGCAGTGGTCAACCGGTTGCGGGGGAAAAGTGAACTGGCGCCATCTGGCGAACATTGCACGGCCGTAGCCAGCACGCTGGCCAACATGCATCTGGCAGCGAGGGACTTCGCCATGGCGCAACCCAATCTGCGTGGTCTGACCTGGTGGAACGAGACCGTGCCCGTGGTGCTGCCCTTTCTGGAGGAACCCCAGGCGACACTGCTTCGGGCCGAACTGGCTTACCAAAATCACATTGCGGCCTCGTCAGCGTTCGCAGCCCTGCCCCGCGGGCCGATTCACGCCGACCTGTTTCGCGACAACGTGATGTTTGAGACGGACCCAGATGCGCCAGACAATCAGGGGCTGCCCCGGCTCACCGGTTTTTTTGACTTTTACTTCGCGGGTGTGGACACCTGGCTGTTTGATATTGCCGTGTGCCTGAACGACTGGTGTGTAGATCTACCCACAGGCGTTGCTGACCTCACGCGCACCAGCCGTTTCCTGTCTGCGTACGAGACTGTGCGGCCACTCGCCGCGGCCGAGAGACAATTGTTGCCGGCCATGGCAAGGGCCGCGGCCCTGCGATTCTGGATTTCCCGGCTGTGGGACTTCTATTTGCCGCGAGAGGCCTCCTTGCTCAAAGCCCACGACCCCACCCATTTTGAGCGGGTGCTGCGACAACGGCTGGCCATGCCGCTCACATTTGACTGTATCGCCCAATGAAACTGAATATCGTTCCTGCCTCTGAAGGCGCTCAATGGGTCAAGCTGGGCATACGGACGTTTTTCCGGCAACCGCTGGCGCTGTCAGGCCTGTTTTTCATGTTCATGGCCATCGTTTCGGTCTTGAGCATCGTGCCGTATCTGGGGAGTGTGCTGGCACTCGTTCTCCTTCCCGCCTGCACATTGGGCCTGATGGCAGCATCCCGTGAAGCCAAAGCGGGCAAGTTCCCGATGCCATCCATCATGGTCAGCGCATTTCGCGCGGGCACGACCAAGACGCGTGCGATGCTGATGCTCGGGGTCATCTATGCGCTGGGCGTCCTGCTGGTGATGGGTGCCTCGGCCCTGGCCGATGGTGGGCAGTTCGCCCGGCTTTATCTGCTGGGTGGCTCCTTCACCCGGGAGATGGTGATGGAACCTGCGTTTCAATCCGCCATGTGGATCGCCCTCATCCTATACACGCCGTTGTCGATGCTTTTCTGGCACGCGCCCGCGCTGGTGTACTGGCACGATATGCCTCCCGTGAAGAGCCTGTTTTTCAGCGGCGTAGTCTGTCTGCGAAATTTCAAGGCCTTTCTGGTATTCGGACTGGCCTGGCTTGCCATATTCCTGCTGGCGGGAGTGATCGTCACGCTGTCTGCAACGCTGATTGGCGGCCCCGAAATCGCCGGTATAGCCATGTTTCCAGCAGCCATGCTGATGGCGGCCATGTTTTTTACATCGATCTACTTCACCTACCAGGCCAGTTTTGAAACCCCGGAAGGAAATGTGCCATGAGTGACCATGTCTTGATGAACCGCACAGAAACCGAGGTGTCGTGGTTTCAGCGGCGCAGCTTCATTCAGGCGGCCGCAGCCTGGGTGGCCATGGGGGGTTATGAAGCTGCCCAGTCGCAATCCCGCAGCAACATTGTGGAGTTGCTGGGCGATGCCCTCGTCAACGGCGCACGCCTGCTGCCGCAGCAAATCATCCAGACGGGTGATGAGATCGTGACAGGCCCACTGTCCAACCTGATCTTCGTGCTGGGCAACTCCTCCTTTCACGTCCGGCAGAACTCACGCCTCAAGGTTGAGCGCGGCAACACACTCAATGCCGTCAGCCTGCTGCGTTTGCTCACCGGTGCGGTAGCCAGCGTATGGGGCCGTGGGCTCAGCCGGCAGATCGTGACACCTACCCTCACGGCAGGCATTCGCGGCACAGGCGTTTACACCGAAGTGTTTGTCAATCAGGACAACCGCAGCTACTTTTGCAATTGCTACGGTACGGTGGACATGGAAGCCCGCGGGGACAGCGTGTTGAGCCGGTCCAGTTACCACCAGGCGTTCTGGGGTGAAGCATCGCCCAAAGAGGGCCGTTACCTGACGCCCGCCAAGGCCATCAACCACACTGATGAAGAACTGGAGTATCTCGCGCGCCTGGTGAACCAGAAGACCGCCTGGCAGGTGATGGGCAAAAAAGGGGTGAAAGACGGCAAGGGCTATATGGAAGACAAACCGGGTCAGGTCCACCCGGCCAGCCCCGGCAACTGAACACCTGTCCGACTATTTGTTTTTCGCTTTGTAGTCGGCAATGGCACGCGCCAGATCCGCATATTCCTCGCAGGTCCTGTTGCCGCAGATCTTCTCCAGTTCAGCCAGATGCCGCTCAGCTTCGGCGGGCTTCCTGTCCACTAAATAGGCTTCACCAATGTACTCGTGCGCACCGCGGTGTTTGGGGTCCAGCTTCAGCGCGATGTTGTAGTGCTCAAACGCCTTGGGCAGATCGGGCCTGGCCTGTTTGCGGTAGCTGTAGGCCAGCAGATTGTGGGCATCCGCGTTACGCGGCTCTTCCTTAATGGCTACGTTCAACTCCGCCAACGCCGCACGCCAGTTTTGGGTCTTGATCGCACCGCGCGCATTGCTGATGCGCTCCGCCACAGTGGGCACCACGACTGTGGGCACGTCCGCAGCAAATACGACGCCAGTAGTCAAAATTGTCAACAAAACCGAAAGTGTTTTCATCTGAAATCCTTCACAACGGAAGCCCATGGGCTTCTGGGACCCTGTCTGCGGCTACGGAGTTCCCGTCACCGCGAATTTCAGGGCACCGGCGTCAGTTTGGCCACGCTGAGCGCCAGCCACTTCACGCCGTGACGCGGGAAATTGATCTGGGCGCGGGCATCATCTCCGGTGCCTTCGAGGGTGACCACGGAGCCTTCGCCAAACTTGTTGTGAAACACCTTCATGCCAGCGCGCAAGCCATGGGCTGGTGCTTCTTTCTGCACCGGCACCGGAGGACTGGAAAATGTTGAAAAATCACGTCCAAAAGTGCCTCCAGACCTCATCCCATATGCGTGACCAGCTCCTGAATTCGTAGCGCCTGAATAGCCCGACCCGAACCCCTGTGATTTCGGGGTGATCCACTTCAGCGCCAACTCTGGCAACTCGTCAAAGAACCGGCTCTTGATGTTGTACCGGGTTTGCCCATGCAGCATGCGGGTTTGCGAATGGCTCAGGTACAGCCGCTTGCGCGCGCGAGTAATGGCGACGTACATCAGCCGACGCTCTTCTTCCAGACCATCGTGGTCGTTC
>JAABRC010000251.1 GCA_011391115.1 Candidatus Egaibacter danicus
CTCACCCTTGAAAAATGACCGTGTGGGCTGTTTGCGCACACGGTCATTGATCAGCACATTGCCAGTCCAAACATGCGATTTAGCGAACCTTGCCGTTTTTCCACGCGCTTAACAAGGTGTCATAAGCGATGGTTTCGCCCTTTGGTTTTTCGTTCGCCAATTTTTTCCAGGGTGCGCCCTTGTCGCTCAGGTACTTGTTCGGGTCGCCTTTGGGGTTGAGCTTGGGCGGGCAATTGGCCATACCAGCGCGCTCCAGGCGGGCCATGACCTTGTCCATTTCATCAGCCAGGTTGTCCATGGCTTGCTGGGGTGTTTTCTCGCCGGTCACAGCCACAGCCACGTTTTTCCACCACAGTTGTGCCAGCTTCGGATAATCAGGCACATTGGTGCCGGTGGGCGTCCAGGCCACGCGTGCCGGGCTACGGTAGAACTCAACCAGGCCGCCCAACTTCGGCGCCATGTCGGTCATGGCTTTGCTTTGAATATCCGACTCGCGAATCGGTGTCAGGCCCACAATGGTCTTCTTCAGTGACACGGTTTTGGCAGTCACAAACTGGGCATATAGCCAGGCAGCGGCAGTCTTGCTGGCATCGTGTTCCTTGAAGAAGGTCCACGAACCTACATCCTGGTAGCCGTTTTGCATGCCTTGCTTCCAGTACGGACCATTCGGGCCGGGGGCCATGCGCCACTTGGGTGTGCCATCGGCATTCACGACAGGAAGACCGGGTTTGATCATGTCCGCAGTAAAGGCGGTGTACCAGAAGATTTGTTGCGCAATTTGACCTTGTGCCGGCACCGGACCGGACTCACCAAAGGTCATGCCCGTGGCTTCCTTTGGCGCGTACTTTTTCATCCAGTCCACGTACTTGGTCAAGGCATAGACCGCTGCAGGGGAATTGGTGGCACCACCACGAGCCACTGAGGCCCCAACTGGCGTGCACTTGTCAGCTGCAACGCGAATGCCCCATTCATCGACTGGCATGCCATTGGGAATACCGACGTCTGCGGTGCCCGCCATCGACAACCAGGCATCGGTAAAGCGCCAACCCAGCGATGGGTCTTTTTTGCCATAGTCCATGTGGCCGTAGACTGGCTTGCCATCAATGGTTTTGACATCCTCACTGAAGAACGCCGCAATGTCTTCGTAGGCGCTCCAGTTCAATGGCACGCCCAGGTCGTAGCCGTATTTGGCCTTGAACTTGTCCTTCAGGTCGGCACGTGCAAACAGGTCGGCGCGAAACCAATACAAATTGGCAAACTGCTGGTCGGGCAACTGGTACATCTTTCCATCTGGCGCGGTGGTGAAACTGGTACCGATGAAGTCCTTGAGGTCGAGCCCGGGGTTGGTAAATTCCTTGCCCGAGCCACTCATGTAGTCGGTCAGGCTTATGATCTTGCCGTACCGATAGTGGGTGCCGATCAAGTCTGAGTCAGAAATCCAGCCGTCGTAGATCGACTTGCCCGACTGCATGGACGTCTGCAGTTTTTCGACCACATCACCCTCTTGAATCAGGTCATGATTCACCTTGATACCAGTGATTTCGGTAAAGGCCTTGGCCAAGGTTTTGGACTCGTATTCATGGGTGGTGATGGTCTCGGAAACCACCGATATTTCATTCACACCCTTGGCCTTGAGCTTGTTGGCCGCCTCGATAAACCATTTCATTTCGGCCGCCTGTTTATCTTTGGACAGGGTCGAGGGTTGAAATTCGGCATCGATCCATTTCTTGGCGGCAGCCTCGTCCGCCCAACCCTGGCTGGACATGGCACTGCATGCCAAGGCCACCGCTACAGCGCTATATCGCAATTTCATGTTCAATCTCCTCAGATATGTATGCCCCTGATATCAAGGCTGCTTCGGCTCCAGGGGACAAAAAGCCGATCCTTGTTAATTTGGGTGGATCAGCCTTTGCGCATGATCAGCACCAAGGCGCCCATGGAAATGACAAAACTAATCCAGATGGACGGCTCGGATTCCAGAGCCATCCCATCCATCAAACGGCCGCTCAGACCAACAAAAATCAGATTGATATAAGCCGCACTCAGCAACCCAATAAACAAGCGGTCACCGCGTGTTGTGGCAATCGGCAAAAAACCGCGTCGCATCACGGTGGGCGACTTGATCTCCCACAGCGTCATGCCAAACAGCATGAGTGCGATGCAGCCAAAGAAAACGGCGACAGGTGTCGTCCAAGCCATCCATTCAAACATTCATATTCTCCTAGTCAGTTGGGGACAGAGCTTGCTCACTTCGTGTAACCGCGGTCTGTCCCACAAGGTATTCATACTCGACCCATCGCAAACCCTTTTGCGATGTAGTTGCGAACAAACCAGATCACGATGGCACCCGGCACAATGGTCAGCACCCCAGCGGCCGCCAGCGTGGCCCAGTCCATGCCAGAAGCGGACACTGTTCGCGTCATGATGGCCACAATCGGCTTGGCGTTAACGCTGGTCAGCGTGCGCGCCAGCAACAACTCCACCCAACTGAACATGAAGCAAAAGAAAGCCGCCACGCCGACCCCAGCCTTGATCAGGGGCAGGAAAATCTTGACGAAGAACACCGGGAACGAATACCCGTCAACGTAGGCGGTTTCATCAATTTCACGCGGAATACCGCTCATGAAACCCTCCATGATCCACACTGCCAACGGCACATTGAACAATAAGTGCGCCAAGGCCACCGCCAGGTGCGTGTCCATCAGGCCCACCGTGGAATAAAGCTGAAAAAATGGCAGCAAGAACACGGCCGGTGGCGTCATGCGGTTGGTCAGCAACCAGAAGAACACATGCTTGTCCCCCAAAAAGCTATAGCGTGAGAACGCATAGGCAGCAGGCAGGGCCACCGTGATGGAGATCACCGTATTGATGCCCACATAAATCAGGCTGTTGATGTAGCCCGAATACCATGACGAATCTGTCAGGATGGTCTTGTAATTGGCCCAGGTGAAATCCTGCGGGAAAAGTGAGAAGCTGGCCAGAATCTCCTCGTTCGTCTTGAACGACATGTTCACCATCCAGTACACCGGCAGCAAGGCAAACACGATGTACGCCAACATGAACAGATTGCGTTTTTGAAAGCCTGACTTATTCATGAACACCCTCCTTTTCCTGGGTGCCAACCCGCTGCATCCAGTTGTACAAAATGAAACAAAGCAACAAGATGATCAAGAAGTAAATCAGCGAGAAAGCCGCTGCCGGGCCAATGTCAAATTGCCCCACCGCCTTGATCGTCAAGTACTGCGACAAGAAGGTGGTTGAGTTGCCCGGACCGCCGCCTGTGAGCACAAACGGCTCGGTGTAAATCATGAAACTGTCCATGAAACGCAACAGCACAGCAATCATCAACACACCACGCATTTTGGGTAACTGCACGTACCGGAACACGGCAAACTTGCTGGCCCCGTCAATGCTGGCGGCCTGGTAATACGCATCCGGAATCGAACGCAAGCCCGCGTAACCCAGCAAACCAACCAGCGGCGTCCAGTGCCAAACATCCATTAACAACACGGTCAGCCAGGCGTGCGTGGCGTTACCGGTATAACTGTATTCAATGCCCAGCCCCTGCAAGGCGGCGCCCATCAGTCCAATGTCAGTGCGGCCAAAAATCTGCCAGATGGTGCCCACCACGTTCCACGGGATCAGCAAGGACAGCGAGACAATCACCAGCACGGCCGAGGCTTTCCAGCCCTGTGCCGGCATCGACAGCGCCAGCAAAATGCCCAATGGCAGCTCAATGGCGAGCACCGAAAGTGAAAAAGTGATCTGCCGCAACAAGGCGCTGTGTAACTCTTCATCGCGCATGATGGCAGCAAACCATTCGGTGCCGACGAACACCCGCCGCTCGGGTGAAATGATGTCTTGCACCGAATAATTGACCACCGTCATCAGCGGCACGATGGCCGAAAATGCCACGCAAATCAAAACCGGCA
>JAABRC010000252.1 GCA_011391115.1 Candidatus Egaibacter danicus
GGCTTCGCTGCGGGCCATGGTGGCCTGCACACCACCCAGGTTGTCCACCCAGGCCAGCGCGTCCAGGTAGTCGGAGACACACAGCATGGACGGTGTGTTGATGGTCTCGCCCTTGAACAGGCCTTCGGTCAACTTGCCGCCCGACGTCATGCGAAATATCTTGGGCATGGGCCATGGGGGGGAGTAGCTTTCGAGTCGCGCGACGGCGCGCGGGCTCAGGATCAGCATGCCGTGGGCGCCTTCGCCACCCAGCACCTTTTGCCAGGAGTAGGTCACCACGTCCAGCTTGTCCCAGGGAAGTGCCATGGCAAACACGGCCGAGGTGGCGTCGCAAATGGTCAGGCCGGCGCGGTCGGCCGCAATCCAGTCGCCATTGGGAACCTTGACGCCAGAGGTCGTGCCATTCCACGTGAACACCACATCGTTGTCAAAATTCACCCGGGAAACATCGGCAATCTCACCGTAACCAGCCTCAATCTTGTTGACGTTGGGCAACTTGAGCTGCTTGACGATATCGGTCACCCAGCCGGAGCCGAACGACTCCCAGGCCAGCACATCCACGCCGCGCGGCCCCAGCAAGGACCACATGGCCATCTCGACTGCGCCGGTATCGGACGCGGGAACCACGGCTACGCGGTAGCCCTCTGGCAAGCCCAGGATGCGGGCCGTCTCGCTACAGGCCAGGCCCAGCGCTTTCTTGCCCAGGGCGGAACGGTGCGAACGGCCCAGCGTATCCAACTGCAGCGCTGCCACGTTGTAGCCGGGGCGCTTGGCGCAGGGGCCCGATGAAAAATTGGGGTTTTGGGGTTTTACCGTGGGTTGCATGGTGGTCTCGAGTGGAAAAACTATGACATAGCGAGTATCGCATCAGGGCCGCGGGCCGCCACAGCGCGTCCGTCACTGGAGATCAACTCCACTGCATGCAACACTCACCCCGCTGCCGACGGACCTAGCGGTACACGCGTACTGTCCCCGGAATCCATTTGCAGAAAGCGTTCTTCAATGAAGTTCTTCTCGGTCTGGTTGCGCTCAAAGGCTCCTTCCAGCTGCGCAATGCGGGCCAGCAGTTCCTTTTCCCGGCCCACCAATGCGTCAATCTGTTCCTGCTGCTGCTGCACCAACTCCGTCTGGTCCACTCCATCTGAAAAATTGCGTTCGTTGATTTGCGCCCTGATGTTATCGAGCTGGACGGCATTTGCCTCAGCATGCGACTCTGCTTCCTTCGCACGATCCCGGGCCTTTTGCAGTTGATCCTCCAGGTCAGTCGTGCGTTGCATCAAACTATCGACGACACTCTGTTTTATGCCCTTGACGTCATTGATCTCCTCGCGCAGTTCGTTGTTGGCATGGGAGGCATCCTTCAAGCGGTATTTCGTTTGATCGATCTCATCTTGCAATTGGTTGTTCTTCTCCAGCGCTGCATTCAGGTCAGCATGCAGCTTTGCCCGAAACTCTTCGGCGTTCGGGTAATACTTTGAATCATTGTCGTTACCAGAAGCGCTGTCCCGCTCAACGGCGTTCTTCGCCATGACGCTCTTCATGCGCTCGACCAGTGTCTTGATCTGGGATGAAAGCTCGTGGACCGCCCGACCACTCGAACTCTCCCGTGCAGCCAGTGCATCGTTGTTGCGCTCCATCTCATTGAAGGCCCGGCGTACCACCACCTTGATATGGGTTCCAACTTCAATGACGCTGCTTGCGGCCTTCTGCAGGTTGATTTGACTGGTCTCGGTGGTGTCCAGAATGCGCATCAGCACATACCCAGCCCCAATCATGAACACCAGGTTGCAGAAAAAGACAAAAGCCAGCGCTGCATTGAGAAGGGTCATGGTGTCACTACAAAAAACGCCATCCTGCCCTCACCGTAGCCAGGAATAGCAATGCGAAAGTCCGAACGACGTCCCGTCTGGGCCAACACTTCAGACAGCTTCGCAAACGTGTTCTTCACAATGCTGGCTTTGGCGAGGGAAACGGTCACCGGACCAGGGTCTGCAGTCTCCGACATGCAGGCCGCCACCGTGCGCATGAATTCATTTGCTTTGGCCAGCATCGTGTCGCCCGGTAGTCCAGATTCCATGGCGGCTCGCACTTCAGGCGGTAGTGTGCGGGATGCACCTCCACCCACCATGCATACGGCGTTCCCATCCATTACGCCAATGGCATACACGCCTTTGTGACCGCTGCCAACATACAATCCCAACAGGTTGTTGGGAGTCAGTTTGTCAGTGGTCATCCGATCATTGGCAATAAGTCGAAACGGGATATTCCCCAGAGTTGCCTGCAGTTGTTTTTGGAGAGCAGGCTCCGAAACGGGTCCAGCGTCTTTCTTGGTCACAGCAATGGGTTCGACCACCGCATGCTTTGCAAGATCCTTCACGGAGGACACAACCGCCGCCGCCAACTCCGCATCGTTGAACGGTTTGTGCAGGATGAACATTGCTCCGTTACTGATCGCTTGATCCAGCATAGCAGGCGTTTTTTCTGTGGTGACAAACCCAACCCGGATGGTCTTGTGACCCATTTGGCGCAAAGCCTGCACCATCTCAAGGCCTGACACCTTTGGCATGTGCCAGTCCGTAATGATGAGATCCGGAAGAAAGGTCTCTATAACATCGAGCGCCTGCTCTCCATCAAGAGCCGTCTTGATCTCTACCGGTTCATAGCCGCACTTGACAATCGCCCGGCGAATGATGGCCTGAATGGCTCGACTGTCATCAACCACGAGGAACTTCAATGGCTTGGTAAGTGGTATCGGCGTTGCTTTCATGGCTCACTTCACGACGGCGGACTCAAGCTATCGTACAGCACCACAAACAACGTGTTGTCCCCGGCGCAACCCCGGTAGACCACCCGAATGACGGTATTTTCGGCAACTTTTGCGTAAGCCAGCGGATTGGCAATTCGGGGCAATCCAACACTGACAGGTGGATCTGCTTTGAAATGCGGTGCAACGCAATCGGCAAACACATTGCAGACCTCCGCGCAGGCATCTCGCAAATCTGCTTGCTGCACTTGCTGTCGGGGCACGCCAAACATGTTCGCAGCTACAGAGATCGCGTCTGAAGGCTCTATCAGCACCCCGACACCACCGCGGGCATTGGGTTGGCCGCCTGCCAGTGGCATATGAAAGCTGAACTCCGTAAATCGCAACAAGTTCGCCCAATGGGTCAAATAGCTGAAATCTCGTCTCTCGCCGCTCAAGAACTCCCAAGCCTTGGAGAGACTGGTTTCGATAACTGGGATTTCGTGTTCAGGGTTCAACGTATTCATACGAAGTGTCGCCCGCTATTCACGCAACCAGCGCTGCAATGGCCGACTGCGCAGCCGGGCCACGAGGCCCAAACTCAAATCCGACTTTGAAGCCCTTGCCGCTGGCCAATACCGAATATACCGAAACCGCCTGAGCACCAAACACGTAACGCTTGCCGTCGTGGAAAACGTCGAATTCGAGGGAACACACCCACTTGCTGGGCAGACCATCCTCCATCAATATGCAGGCGCCTGTCAAGGAAATGTCAATCATTCTGCCCGCAACCACAGCACCGCCCGGCAAGCCCACCCGCGCGCGCCCAACAACCTTCTTGCGCACAGCCGCACGTGCTTCAACACTTTGTCCGGCGGGCATTCCTTTGGATTGAGGCGTCACAGGTGCTTGCGTATTGGCATCGCCGAGCGCACGCCCTTGGCGAGCCAACTCCTCACGATAGGCACGCCCAGCTGAACTACCCCCAGCCACTTGCGCTGGATTCGCGTCGGCGGTAGACGGCAGGCCAGTCATCGTGCCCCACTCTGTGCGCAGTCAACAGGCAGCGAGACGCCGCTAGCTGCGACGGTACAGGCAAACGGTTTTTGGAGTTCAACCATCTCTACCTCGGGTTTGTTCATACCACTATACGCCAAGTAGCTC
>JAABRC010000253.1 GCA_011391115.1 Candidatus Egaibacter danicus
CCATTTTACGATGCGCTATCAACCCATCAGAGCCCAGCACCACCGTAAACGGCAGACCGCCGCTCAAATTACCCAGTGATTTACCCAACTCGATGCCGGAAATACCTGCCAGCACAACCGGATACTGCAGCGGCATCTTACCCAGAAAACGGACTACAGGATCACGTTGATCAACCGCAATACCAACAACTTGCCAGCTGTTAGCCTTATTTTCTTGATAAAAGCGATCCAATAACGGTAATTCTTCAACACACGGCGGGCACCATGTCGCCCAGAAATTGACCAGTACCGGTTTGCCTTTAAACGCGGCCAGCGACATTTTTCCACCATCCGGCGTATCCAGCGACTGCTGCCAAAGCATCTGCACCGCACCAGAATCAGCAGGTCTCGGCGAATGTCTCCACCAGGCCCAACCGGCGCCCGCAACGGCCGCCAACCCTGCCACGGCCCCGAAGACCCATCCTCGCCGCGATTTCATATCGGATGGAACTGCTTTTAAATTTTCAGAAATATCACTCATAGTTATGCATCATGCAGCAAAAGTCTCGTGGCGGTCATGTCACCACGTGGTGTACGCCCTTTTGCATCAGGTTTCAAGGCTCCCCGAAGGTCATCAAAATCGTAAATCAGCAGATGAACGCCCACCTCCTCGCCCAAGCCTTCGCAGAAGCTGTGAATGCTCAGCGCGTCAACTTCGTCGCCATGAAAACCCTGGACGGAGCGCGCAATGTAATTCACCCGATGGTCGATCAGGGCTATTTCCGCGGACTTCGGATCATCGCAAAACAGCTGGATGTAGATATCAGACAGACGCGTGGCCGTACCACGCCAGACCGCGCCGCCAAGATGTGGACGGAAAGCCTCCATGCGCTCCATCCAGGTCAAGGCCAGTTGCCGAAGGGCCAATAACTCCTGTGGCTGCGTGTCAGCGCAAAAAACCGAGAGGTATTCCAGCACGGCGTCTTCCACATCGTCATTGCCTGGCAAGGCCGTGCGGCCTGGCAACCCCAGCTGCTTGACGGCACGGCGCTTGGCGGGGCCGTATTCCAGACCCTCCTCAACCACCATGCGCGCGGCTGCGGCCGAAATTTCTGATGCCAGCGTGTCCATGCGCGTCATTTTGCATCGAATTGCCGCTTGCTGATGACAACGGAAGTCGCTACTTTTTTGATAGCTGCTTGCGCAATATCGGCAAGGGGCCAAGGGCAAAATCGACATTGATTTCACCTAAAATCAGCCCATGCACATTCATATTCTTGGCATTTGTGGCACCTTCATGGGTGGCCTCGCCGCATTGGCGCGGGAGGCCGGCCACCGGGTAACCGGTTGCGACGCCGGCGTTTACCCACCGATGAGCGACCAGTTGCGCGCTTTAGGCATTGATTTGATAGAAGGCTTTGGCGCAGACCAGCTGGCGCTCAAACCCGACATGTTCGTTGTGGGCAACGTGGTTAGCCGCTCCCATTTGAGCGACGGCACACCCAAATTTCCGCTGATGGAAGCCATTCTGGACGCTGGCGCGCCCTACACCAGCGGCCCACAATGGCTGGCCGAGCACGTTTTGCTGGGTCGCCACGTGCTGGCCATCGCCGGCACCCATGGTAAGACCACGACTACGGCCATGCTGACCTGGATTCTGGAGAGCGCCGGGCTGCAACCGGGGTTTCTGGTGGGTGGGGTGCCCATGAACTTTGGCATCTCCGCGCGCTTGGGAGGCGGGGCGGCGGAGCGTTCTGCTCCGTGTCCCCCGCCCGCTTTGCGGTCTCCTCCTTTACCTGCGCAAAACGCTCCGCCGCTCCGCTTTCCTGTTTTTGTGATTGAAGCCGACGAATACGACACCGCCTTCTTCGACAAACGCAGCAAGTTTGTGCACTACCGCCCGCGCACAGCCGTGCTCAACAACCTTGAGTTTGACCACGCCGACATCTTTGAAAATCTGGCCGCGATCGAGCGGCAGTTTCATCACCTGGTGCGCACTGTGCCCGGCACCGGGCGCATCGTCGTCAACGGGCTGGAAGAGAGCCTGGTGCGGGTGCTGCATGCCGGTTGCTGGAGCGAGGTGCGCAGCTTTGGCGCCGCGGTGAGCGACTACACGGCACAAGGCGAGCCGCACCAGTTTGACGTGCTGCACCAGGGCCAGCGCGTGGGCCGAGTGGAGTGGGTGCTCACCGGTGTGCATAACCAGTTGAATGCGCTGGCCGCCATTGCGGCAGCCGAGCACGTGGGGGTAACGCCAGCCGTAGCCGCCCAGGCACTGGCCAGCTTTGAGAACGTCAAGCGCCGCATGGAAATCCGCGGCACCATCAACTCACCCACAGGTGCCATCACGGTTTATGACGATTTCGCCCACCACCCCACCGCGATACGCACCACGGTGGACGGGCTGCGCCGGCGTATCGGCCAGAACCCCCGGATTCTGGCCGTGTTCGAGCCTCGCTCCAACACGATGAAACTCGGCGCCATGAAGGCTCAACTGCCCTGGAGTCTGCAGCAGGCTGATCTGGCGTTCTGCCATGGTGGCGGGCTGGACTGGGATGCGCGGGAAGCGCTGGCCCCCATGGGCGAGCGGGCTCAGGTAGCCGACAACATCGATGCATTGGTGTCGCAAGTCACCACCGCCGCCCGGCCCGGCGACCACATCGTGTGCATGAGCAACGGTGGCTTTGGCGGCATTCACCTGAAGCTGCTGCAGGCGCTACAAAAACAGGAGCTGGTTACGCAATAAAGACGGAGCCTTAGGACCAAAAAGACATCAAAAAAATGCCCCTGAGGGCGCCTCAGCCAGTGATTCAACGCGCCCGGCGCGCCTTCACCGCCTCCGACAAAACGTCCAGCGCCTGCAGTGAATCGCCCCAGCCCAGGCAGGCGTCGGTGATGCTCTTGCCGTATTCCAGCTTGCTGGCGTCGTCCTGCCCCGGCGTGAATTTCTGGGCACCGGCGTTCAGGTGGCTTTCCACCATCACGCCGAACACGCTTTTTGACCCACCCGCAATCTGCGCCGCGATGTCGCGCGCCACCTCAAGCTGCTTTTCATGCTGCTTGCTGCTGTTGGCGTGGCTGCAATCCACCATCAGCGTCGGCGGCAACTTGGCTTTCTCCAGGTCCTTGCAGGCAGCGGCCACGCTCCCGGCATCGTAGTTGGGCGCCTTGCCGCCACGCAGAATGACGTGGCAATCCCGGTTGCCATTAGTCTGGACGATTGCCACCTGACCATTCTTGTGCACCGACAAGAAGTGATGCCCCCCCGCAGCAGCCTGAATCGCATCGGTGGCGATCTTGATGTTGCCATCGGTGCCGTTCTTGAAGCCAATCGGTGCCGACAGGCCGGAGGCCAACTCGCGATGCACCTGGCTCTCTGTTGTGCGCGCGCCAATGGCGCCCCACGAAATCAGATCCCCCAGGTACTGCGGCGAGATCACGTCCAGAAACTCACTGCCGGCGGGCAGTCCCATGCGGTTGATCTCGATCAGCAATTGGCGCGCGATGCGCAGGCCCTCGTCAATGCGGAAGCTCTCGTCCAGGTACGGGTCGTTGATCAGGCCTTTCCAGCCCACGGTGGTGCGGGGTTTTTCGAAATACACGCGCATCACGATCTCCAGCGTATCAGCGTATTTGTCGCGCTGCACCTTGAGCTGGCGCGCGTATTCCAGCGCCGCAGCAGGGTCGTGAATCGAGCAGGGCCCGATGATGACCAGCAGGCGGTCGTCCTTACCCGCCATGATGTTGTGGATGTGGCGGCGGGTCTTGCTGATCAGCGACTCAACGGCCGTGCCCTGAATCGGGAAAAAGCGGATCAAGTGTTCGGGAGGTGGCAACACGGTGATGTCCTTGATGCGTTCGTCGTCGGTCTGACTGGTGCGGTCTGTGGGGCGAGCGGCGGGGTTCGCAT
>JAABRC010000254.1 GCA_011391115.1 Candidatus Egaibacter danicus
CAAACGAACTGTGCACAAGTCCACACAAAGCTGTCAACGCCCCAATGGACCTATTCGCTGACGTGCTCACCCATCTTTACTTGGACTTCACCGATGCGCAACAGTTCCACCAAAACCGCCGCCAGGTGAACGGGTGTGCGATCAGGCCAATCCATCCCACAACAGTTTGACGCCGGTCAAAAACATACCGATGTACAGAAACCGGTAAAACAATACTTGACTAATGCGCCGCGCCAGCCGAACCCCGATCCACACGCCTATGGGCGCCAGAGGCAGCAGAACCAGCGAAGTGACCATGTTGCGCCAGTCGAGCAGCCCCAGCAGCCCATAGGGAATCCATTTGGACAGATTCACCACGAAGAAGAAAAATGCCATGGTGGCGGTGAATTTCACCGGCGAGAGGCGCAACGGAATGACGTAGGCGGTGATCGGTGGGCCTCCGGCATGGGCTATGAAACTGGTGAACCCCGATGTGGTCGTCAGCAAGGCGCCCAGCCAGCGCGGCGGCGGTGCACTGTCCTGGCGCGGCGGGAACAACAGGCGCTGGGCCAGAAATAGCAGCGTGAAGGCGCCGACGATGGCGGCTACCGTGTTGGGGTTCAATACCTTGAACAGCAGCGCACCAATCACAATCCCCAGCACCCCGAACGGCAGCAAAAACTTCAGCAACGCAGCATCAAAGTCCTTGCGAAACGCTGCCATGCCGAGCAGGTCCATGACCAGCAGCACCGGCATCAGAATCGCCGCGGCCTGCGGCACGGAGATGGCCAGGGCCATCATCGGCACCGCCAGGGAACCGAATCCGGCTCCGAAGCCACTTTTGCTGACTCCCAGCAACAGAACAGCGGGCACGGCAACCGCGTAGAAAAAGGGGTCGGTAATGATGGGTAGCGTCACAAGCCTGCCATGTTAACCTTGCGGCATGTTCAGTCCCTCGCAAGCCGATGTTCGCCGTTTCTTCTGCTCAGTCTACGCCAAAGCCCGCGCGGGTGCAGCGCTAGAAGCTATTGAAACCATAGCAAGCCAGTGGATGGACGAGCACCCGGAATATGCCCAGGACTTTTGTGACGTGGACGCCGCGCTGGCCAGCATGACCGAGGTTCAGGAGGGACGCACCAACCCGTTCTTGCACCTGTCCATGCATTTGTCGATCAGCGAGCAGTGCAGCATCGACCAGCCGCGTGGCATCCGCCAGGCCATTGAACTGCTGACGCACCGGCGCAACTCGCTGCACCTGGCCCACCACGAAGCCATGGAATGCCTGGGGAAAATGTTGTGGGAAAGCCAGCAGGCCGGGCGCCCACCGCAGGGCGACGCCTACATTGCCTGCGTGCAACGCCAGGCGACCCGGGATTGATACAAAAAAAGCCGCTGTAACAGCGGCTTTTTGTTGTGAGCAGGAGTGCTTTACTTGAACTTCTTTTGCGGCACAGTCTTAAGTTCGCCAGGCAGGCTGCCAATGTACTGGGCCAGCTCTTTGAGCTCTGCATTCGAGAACTGCTTGACCATGCCGCCCATGATGGCGTTGCCGCGGCCAACCTGCGGGTTGCCTTCGATTTTGTACGCCTTAAGGGCCACAAACAGGTAGTCACTGTGCTGGCCGGCAATCTTGGGATAGGTGGGATCAATGGGTTTGTTGAAGCTGTCACCATGGCAGGATGCGCAACCGCCCTTGGCCACCAGCGCCATGGCCTTGGCCGAGCCATCGGCCGCTTTGGCTGGAGCCGCAGCGCCGGCCACCACGCCGCTGGCTTCGTAATAGGCCGCCACATCGGCAATGTCCTGGTCACTCAGGGAATCCGCAATACCGCGCATGGTGGGGTGCTTGCGTTCGCCTTTTTTGTAGGCATTCAAGGCCGAAACGATGTACTTGGCGCCCTGACCGGAAATCATCGGCACCTTGTGGATTTCAGGGAAACTGGCCTGGTAGCCAGCAATGCCGTGGCAGCCGATGCACAGTGCGACTTTTCCTTCGCCCTTCTGTGCATCCCCCTTGGCTTCTTGAGCCCAGGCGGTAAAAGTGGTCACTTGAGCGACAAGGGCGACGAAAATGGGTAGCAACAGTTTGTTCATTTTGCAAGGACAATCAGACAATGTTTGATGTAAATCTAATTTTGATTATATAGACCAGCGTTTCTCGCCCTTCGCAGGCGTCACACTGCGTGTTTGCCCTCCACCCCCGTCCAACGCATTCCACACCATGAAATTCCACGGAACCAAGAATTACGTAGCCACCCAGGACCTGATGCTGTCCGTCAATGCCGCCATCACACTGCAACGCCCGCTATTAGTCAAAGGCGAGCCGGGCACCGGCAAGACCATGCTGGCCGAGGAAGTGGCCCAGGCGCTGGACATGCCCCTGCTGCAGTGGCACATCAAATCGACGACCAAAGCCCAGCAAGGCCTGTACGAATACGACGCCGTAAGCCGCCTGCGCGACTCGCAGCTGTCTGATGTGGACGGTGGCGAACGCGTCAAGGACATCCACAACTACATCGTCAAGGGCGTACTGTGGCAGGCGTTTACCGCAGACAAGCAGGTGGCCCTGCTGATTGACGAAATCGACAAAGCCGACATCGAATTCCCCAACGACCTGCTGCGAGAAATCGACCGCATGGAGTTTTATTGCTACGAAACGCGCCAGCTGATCAAGGCCCGGCACCGCCCGCTGGTATTCATCACTTCGAACAACGAGAAAGAACTACCCGACGCCTTTTTGCGCCGCTGCTTCTTTCATTACATCAAGTTCCCCGATGCCGCCACCATGCAAAGTATTGTGGATGTGCACTTCCCCGGTCTGAAGAAAGAGCTGATCAGCGCCGCGATGAAAACCTTCTTTGACGTGCGCAACCTGCCCGGCCTGAAGAAGAAGCCATCCACCAGCGAACTGCTGGACTGGCTCAAGCTGCTGCTGGCCGAAGACATTCCAGCCGAAGCCCTGCACACCAAAGACGACAAGATGGCGGTGCCGCCACTGGTCGGCGCCTTGCTGAAGAACGAGCAGGACGTCACGCTGTTCGAAAAACTGATGTTCATGCAACGCCACAACCGTTGAACTCCGCGCCAAGGCCAACGACTCCAAGGACTGAACCACGCCATGGCTTTTGTAGAACCCGTCTCCCTGTCCGAGCGCGGCGTCGATCTGGTGCCCTTAAGCCTAGAGCACGAAGAAGGGCTGCGTGCCGCGGCGGCCGATGGTGCGCTGTGGAACATTCGCGTCACCTCGGTGCCCGAACCAGAACAAACGCGCAGTTACATCGACAACGCGCTGGCAATGCGCGAAGCCGGCAACCGCTTTGCCTTTGCCGTGCTGAATAGCACCAGCGGTAAGGTATTGGGCTGCACCAGCTACCACGACATCGTGCCCGCCTTGAAACGCGTTGAAATCGGCTGGACCTGGTATGGCAAGAGCAGCCAGCGCAGCCACGTCAACACCACCTGCAAACTGCTGTTGCTCACCCACGCGTTCGAGACCTTGGATTGCCATGTGGTGGGCTGGCGCACGGACAACTTCAACTTTGCCTCGCAAGCCGCGATTGAGCGCCTGGGTGCCAAGAAGGACGGCGTCATCCGCGGCCATGCGCTGCGCCGCGACGGAACCATCCGTGACACGGTGATGTACAGCATGCGCAGTGGCGAGTGGTCCGAAGCCAAGGCCCAACTGCAGTATCTGCTGGACAAGCCGCGCTAACTGAACTGGACATAGAGACACTTCGTATATACACTGAAGATATACAGAAGGAGCACTAACCATGAATGCCCGCCCCCCTGCCAACGCGCTGCAAACAGCCAGCCCCATGGAAACCACGGTGTTCCAGTCCGGCAACAGCCAGGCCGTTCGCTTGCCCAAGGAATT
>JAABRC010000255.1 GCA_011391115.1 Candidatus Egaibacter danicus
CTATGGCAGTGACTACGCTGCGGCCATGAAGCTGACGGCGCGGGCACTGGCCCAGGCGCTCAGCGACGAAGGCGTTCCCGTTCACGCCACATTGCACGGCTTTACCGAATCACACCAGGTGGCTATCCAGGCGGCACGTTATGGCGGCGGTCAGGCAGCCGCCAGACGCTTGCGCAAGGCCAATCTGCTGGCCTCTGGCATCGGATTGCCGATTGCGGAGGTACCTGGCGACATGAATGGCCTGCGGCTGGGTACGCCAGAAATTGTTCGTCTGGGCATGGGCCCGCGACACATGCCGGACCTGGCGAGGCTGATCGCCCGTTCGCTGCGCAGTGACGAGGATGCGGTGGGTCTGTCAGGCCAGGTCAGGGAGATGCGTCAGGCGTTTGCCGAACTGCATTTCATGCTACCTTGACGGGTGGCACAACCTGCCAAAGCAATGCGGTAGGATGGCTCAAAAAAAAGCGGTTCCCCTTTTCAACAAAAATCTCTGGAGACTTCCCATGACTGTCAATGTCACCATCGATCTCGGCTACGAATTCGACGTCAAGGCGCCCGCAAAGGACGTGTTTGCAGTTTTATCCGATGTGCCCACGTCGGCCAGCTTCTTTCCCAAAGTGCATCAACTGGTTGATATGGGCGACGGGGTATATCGCTGGGAGATGGAAAAAGTAGGAACAGCACAGGTCAACATCCAGACCATCTATGCCTCCAAATACGTTTCGAACAAGGCTAAAGGCACCGTGGTCTGGACGCCCGTCAAGGGCGTGGGCAATGCGCTGGTCAGCGGGAACTGGAAGATCACCGACAACAAGAAATCGACCAACATCGTTTTGAAGATCGACGGCGAAGTCATCGTTGCCCTGCCCGGTCTGATGAAGATGATTGTCGTGCCTATCGTGGAATCAGAATTTGAAAAGCTGGTGGAAAAATACATCGCCAACCTGACCAAAAAGTTTGGCGGCGAGGTCTAGAGGCCAAAAACGCCTATTTAGCAGCCAGATTCAGGCCAAAACGCGCTTGAGGCGGATCTCTTCAATGCGACCGTCGCCCAGCGGCACAGTCTTTGCACTGGACATTTCGCGCTTGAATCCGGCCAGCTCATGAAACCGCATGGCCCGCTCGTTGCCCAATGGCACCCAGACCGTGACATGGGTGCATCCTTCTTCGAGCAGGCCTTCGCGGGCAGCATCCCACAAGGCTAGGCCGACACCTTTACCCCAGTAGGTCGGGGTAACGCAGATGGACCAGATTTCACCCATGGTGGGCGGTGTACCTTTGTCCCGCGAACGATCAAAGCCGACGAAACCCACGACCTGGTCACCTTCCGTTGCGACATGCACCTGGGGTTCCCCGTATTCAATGGCATCGCGCCAGTAGGCCAGGCCCCTGTCTGCGGACAACGCCTTCAGGCCATCTGCAGAAACCAGATTCTTCAGGGCCACCGAGCTGGCAGCAGCATGGATGTCGGTAATGATTTTGGCTTCGCGCAAAGTCGCCGTGCGCACGGGGAAAACGGGGTTGCTAGACATGAATAACGCTGACCAAGGGTACCAATGGATTGAACAATTCTCAATTGTCGCTGCAAACACAGATGATTCCAGCACAGATCAAAAGGCTTAGGGAGAACACCATTGCTCCAAACGGGGTGCGGGCGCAGAATTTGACTAACCAACTCTGATACCAACCGAGGAGCCAGCGTCATGAACAACCCAATTCCCCTGCGGGACAGCGATTTGCCATTGCAACGTTTCTACCAATGGGAACGTGAGCGGGCCGACAAAATATTTCTGACTCAGCCCGTGGGCAATGGGATGGTACGGGATATCACGTGGGGGCAGGCTGGTGACGAAGTGCGGCGTATGGCCGCGTGGCTGAAATCTCAGGGGTGGCCTGCCGGCAGCAAGATAGCCATCCTTGGCAAGAACAGCGCGCACTGGATTCTGACTGATCTGGCCATCTGGATGGCAGGCTATGTGTCCGTGCCCATCTACCCCACCTTCAATGGTGATGCGCTTCGGTTCATCCTGACGCACAGCGAATCGCGCGCCTGCTTTGTTGGCAAACTCGATGAAGTGTCCAGCCTGAAAACCGGGGTTCCGGCAGGCGTGCCGCTCATCTCCCTGCCCCTGGCACCGGCACTGGATACCTTATCCTGGGATGCAGCCATTGCAGCCACTGCGCCATTGCAAGGTGCGCCGGTTCGAGACGGTGAAGAACTGTGCACGATCATCTACACATCCGGTACCACGGGCAACCCGAAAGGAGTAATGCACAAGTTCAGCGCACTGGCCTGGGCCTTATCCAGTGCTGCTGAGCGGGTGCACATGAACAGTGACGACCGCTATCTCTCGTATCTGCCGCTGGCCCACGTGGCCGAACGCATGGTGATTGAACAGGGCGCCCTGCGCAACGGCAGCCGGATATTCTTTGCCGAGTCGCTTGATACATTCGTGCAGGACTTGAACCGGGCCCGCCCGACGGTGTTTTTCTCAGTCCCCCGGCTGTGGGTCAAGTTTCAGCAGGGGGTGCACGCCAAAATGCCACCGGCCAAGCTCAAACGCCTGCTGCGTCTGCCGATCATTGGCGGGCTGGTGCGGCGAAAGATACTGAAAGGTCTGGGGTTGGATCAGTGCCGGATTGCAGCCGGTGGCGCGGCCCCCATGCCGCCGGACGTGCTGAACTGGTACCGCGACCTCGGGCTAGACCTGATTGAGGTTTACGGCATGACCGAAAACTGTGGCGTGTCCCATGCCACGCTGCCCGGAACCTGCCGCCCCGGCACGGTCGGCTTGCCGTACAAGGGCGTGGAGAGCCGCATAGACCCGAATACTGGCGAAATCCAGATGCGATGCCCCGCTCTGATGATGGGCTACTACAAGGACCCTGAGCAGACCGCCGCTACCATGTCCGACGATGGCTGGCTGAAAACGGGCGACAAGGGTCACGTGGAGAAAGACGGCAGCCTGCGCATCACCGGCCGCGTCAAGGACCTCTTCAAGACGAGCAAGGGCAAATACGTGGCCCCGGCACCCATTGAGGACCTGCTGGTTACGCACCCCGATATCGAAGCCTGCGCTGTGACCGGTGCCAACTTTGCGCAACCGCTGGGCATTGTCATGCTGTCACTGGACGCCGCTGCCCGCGTACATTCGCCTGAACAACGGTCAGCACTGACTGCGTCACTGACAGAGCACCTTTATTCGGTGAACGCCCGCCTGGAAGCCCATGAGCAACTGGACTGCCTCGCCGTGATCGCCACAGCGTGGACGCCGGAGAACGGGTTGGTGACGCCCACCTTCAAGGTGAAACGTCCGCGCATTGAAGATACCTATGCGCTTCACTATGAAGCCTGGCTGGCACAGCGTCAACCGGTGATCTGGGCTACCAGCTGACCTGATCCTTGTCTTGCCGAGGTACGACAAACCGCGGGGGGGGTAAAGTTCACCGCATGCGAACCCGTTTCTTCATCCAATTGCTGGCACGAGGAGCCCTGCTCCTCGGCAGCGCACAGGTAGCAGCCGCTGCCGCGCCTTTCGAGGATTCCATGGCCCAGCGAACGCTGGCTTGCACGGCCTGTCATGGTGACCAGGGCCGTGCGGGGCCCGATGGGTACTATCCACGCATTGCTGGCAAGCCTGCCGGCTACCTGTACAACCAGCTGCTGAATTTTCGTGAAGGCAGGCGCCACTATGCCTTGATGACCGGGCTGCTGGACCCTTTGAGCAATGCCTATCTGAAGGAAGTTGCCGAATATTTTTCAGCGCTCAATCTGCCTTACCCCGCACCCCTGGCGTCCAAGGCGAGCAGTACCTCACTGCAACGTGGA
>JAABRC010000256.1 GCA_011391115.1 Candidatus Egaibacter danicus
GGGAAACGCGCGAAGCGCTTTCCCACCACCTTCTGCCGGGAGGTGGAAAAGACCTGTGGTCGTTTTCCACCCTACGTTTCCCAGGACTTTCTTATGACTCAGCAACGCCGCTACAGCTTTGAATTTTTTCCGACCAAGACCGACGCCGGCCATGACAAACTCATGAACGTGGCGCGGGAACTGGCCGGCTACAAACCGGACTTTTTCTCTTGCACCTATGGCGCCGGCGGTTCAACCCGTGACCGCACACTAAATACTGTGCTGCAACTGGATGGCGAGGTGAAGGTACCGACGGCGCCGCACCTGTCATGCGTGGGTGATTCGACCGAGGAATTGCGCAGTCTGCTCACGCTGTATCAGGAAGCAGGCATCCAGCGCATCGTTGCTTTACGTGGCGATCTGCCTTCCGGCATGGGCATGGCAAGCGGTGAATTGCGTTACGCCAATGAACTGGTCGAGTTCATCCGCAAGGAAACCGGCGATCACTTTCACATCGAAGTCGCCGCCTACCCGGAAATGCATCCGCAGGCACGCCACTTTGAGGATGATCTGGCCAACTTTGTGCGCAAGGCCAAGGCCGGCGCAGACAGTGCGATCACCCAGTACTTCTTCAATGCCGACAGCTATTTCTATTTCATGGAACGCGTGCGCAAACTGGGCATCGATATTCCCGTCGTCCCCGGCATCATGCCGATCACCAATTACAGCAAGCTGGCGCGCTTCTCCGATGCCTGCGGTGCGGAAATTCCGCGCTGGATTCGCAAGCAACTGGAAGCCTATGGTGATGACATGGACAGTATTCAGGCCTTCGGCGAACAGGTCATCACCCAGATGTGCGAGCAACTGCTGCAAGGTGGCGCACCGGGCCTGCACTTCTACACGCTGAATCAGGCCGAGCCGAGTCTGGCAATCTGGCACAACCTGAAGTTACCTCGCTAGATGATGCCTGGCCGGTATTGCATGACCACTGGGCGCTCAGAAAGCTGCATTACCCGGTTGCTCTGTTATACTCCCAGCTCCCGCCAGGCTTACGCCCGGACGCTCGGCCTTCTTCGGCCCAGCAGGACCGGACGGGGTGGCGTCTTCCAGACGCCTCCAGCCAGGCAGATTTCCCACAGGGCCAGGCCCTAACCAGACAGGATTACTCATGTCCTTTGCATCCCTCGGTCTCTCCGAGGCATTAGTCCGCGCCGTAGAGGCTGCCGGCTACACCGAACCAACTCCCGTCCAACTGCGGGCCATTCCCGCCGTACTGCAAGGCCGTGACCTGATGGTTGCCGCCCAGACCGGTACCGGCAAAACCGGCGGCTTCGCACTGCCGATCCTGGAGCGCCTGTTTCCCAACGGCCACCCGGATCGCGAACATCGCCACGGACCGCGCCAACCGCGCGTACTGGTACTGACACCGACCCGCGAATTGGCCGCGCAGGTGCACGACAGCTTCAAGCAATATGCCCGCGACCTGCCGCTGGTCAGCACCGTCATTTTCGGCGGTGTTGGCATGAACCCGCAGATCCAGGCCATGGCCAAGGGTGTCGACGTACTGGTCGCTTGTCCGGGTCGTCTGCTTGACCTGATTGGCCAGAAAGTCATCGACCTCTCCCACGTGGAAACCCTCGTGTTGGATGAAGCCGACCGCATGCTCGATATGGGCTTTATTCACGACGTCAAGAAAGTCCTCGCCAAGCTACCAGCCAAGCGGCAGAACCTGTTGTTCTCGGCGACTTTCTCCGGCGAAATCAGCGAACTGGCGAGCAAGCTGCTGCATGACCCGGAGCGCATTGAAGTCACCCCGCCGAACACCACGGTGGAACGCATCGAACAGCGCGTCTACCGGCTGCCCGCCAGCCACAAGCGTGCACTGCTGGCGCACCTGATCACCGCCGGTGCCTGGGAACAGGTGCTGGTGTTTACCCGCACCAAGCATGGCGCCAACCGCCTGGCCGAATACCTCGACAAGCATGGCCTGCCCTCTGTCGCCATTCATGGCAACAAGAGCCAGAACGCTCGCACCAAGGCACTGGCTGATTTCAAGGCCAATCAGGTGCGCATCATGGTCGCCACCGATATCGCCGCGCGCGGCCTGGATATCGACCAACTGCCACACGTGGTCAACTTCGAACTGCCCAATGTCGAAGAAGACTATGTGCACCGCATCGGCCGCACCGGACGTGCCGGGCGCAGCGGCGAAGCGATTTCGCTGGTCGCGCCTGACGAAGAAAAACTGCTCAAGGGCATCGAGCGCATGACCCGTCAGCGCATTGCCGACGGCGACACCATGGGCTTCGACCCTTCCACCGTCGAAGTGGAAAAGCCTGAAGTTCGCGGCCCGCGTCCGGAGCGGCAGCCTCGCGCAGATCGCCCACAGCGTGAGCGCAACAAGACTGAAGCGAGCAATACTGGCAGCAAGGAAGCTCGACCAAGCAATGGCCGCAATGCTGGTCGTGGTCAAAGTCGTGGCCCGGCTGCTGCTCGTCCTGCGGCGAGCCCCAGCGCTTCGGTCGTGGCTCCGCCAAACCGCGACCCGGAAGCCTTTCTGGATGACGAGTTCGACAACTTTGGCAACCGCGCCGACTATGTCAGCCCTAATCCGCCCAAAGCCCCTGGACGCAATCCGCGCCGCAGTGGTGCGGCTGCACCGGCCCAATCACGACCGCAAGGCGACAGAGCCCGACCGCAGGGTTCACAAGCTGGCGCGAAGTCTGCGCAACCGCGCAAAGCTCAGCCGCGCAGCAATGCTGGCGGTGGCCGACGCGATGACTCGCGCATGGATCCAATGCGCAGTGGTCGGCAGGAGCCTGCAGTCCAGGACACCCGTGCCGTCAAACAGCCACTGATCATCCGCAAGGGCGAGCGCCTGCCCACTCTGGAACAGCTCAGTGAGCTGGAGAACCGCAGCGGCAAGCGGGAGCGCCCAGCGCTGCTCTCGACGCGCCCCAGCGAAGAGTGACCTCAAACAACAACGCCGGCTTAGCCGGCGTTGTTGTTTTCAGGCAAAGATTACTGACGCACACCTTCTACCGAAAGAATCATCTCTACTTCTTGCGAAGCCGGGCCCAGGTCTTTTTGGATGTTGAAGTCTTTCAGTTTGAACGACACACCCCCCTCGAAGCCTGCACGATAACCACCCCAAGGGTCATTGCCCTGCCCGTTCAATTTGGCCTTGATCACCAACGGTTTGGTGACGCCGTTCAGCGTCAGGTTGCCGCTGATGTCCGCCGTATCCGCGCCCGTGCTTTTTACCGAGGTGGACTCAAAAGTAGCTGTCGGAAACTGGCCGACATTTAAGAAATCATCACTGCGCAGATGCTTGTCACGTTCGGCATGATTACTATCGACACTGGCGGTGTTGATACTCACCTGCACCTTGCTGGCTTCTGGCGCTTTCTCGTCAAAACTGAAGGTGCCGGAAAAGTCCCTGAAGGTTCCATACAACCAGCTATAGCCCAAATGGCTGATCTTGAAGTTGATAAAGGCGTGCTGACCCTGTTTGTCGATAACATAATCGGCGGCCTGCACGGATCCGGCAAACAACGCAGCGCCGATTGCCAATGTTGCAAATACATTCTTGAGCATGCTGTAACTCCTCTGTGCGGTTTAAGAAACTCTGCGACCGAGCATGCGCTTGAGCGTTGCGTCATGGTCGATGAAATGGTGCTTCAACGCTGCAAGCCCGTGCAGGCCAGCCAATATGACCAGTGCCCATGCCAGCCACTCATGAATCAGACCAGCAATATCCTCCTGATCCGGAATACTGGTCAGGCTGGCGGGCACTTCAAATAGTCCGAAGACACTGATACCGCGGCCATCGGCGGTAGAAATGAGGTACCCGGACAACATCAACACCAAC
>JAABRC010000257.1 GCA_011391115.1 Candidatus Egaibacter danicus
GATCAGGTTGAGTTGGGGCTCATGCGGGGCGGCCATCATGAAATCGCACGTGCCTATGTGCTGTATCGCGAAAAGCGGACGCAGGAACGTGCCAGAAAAGTCACCCAGGAGGCGCCCTCAGCCCCTGTGCTGCATGCTCTGGACAATGGCCAGCGCATCGTTCTTGATCTGAACCGTTTACAAAACCTGATTCAGGACGCTTGTGCCGGCCTGGGCTCAGACATCAAACCGGATCCGATCATGGCAGAGACCATGCGCAACCTGTATGACGGCGTCCCCATGGACGAGGTTTACAAAGCCTCGGTCCTGGCAGCCCGTACGCTGATTGAGAAAGATCCGGACTACACCTTCGCCACCGCGCGCCTGCTGTTCCACACAATTGCCAAGGAAGTCCTGGGCAAGGATGTCGATCAGGCTGAAATGGGGCAAGCCTATATTGACTATTTCCCGCAATTCATCAAACGCGGGGTGGATGCCGAGTTGCTGGACGAAAAACTGCAGCAGTTTGACCTGAAACGCCTGGGTGCGGCGCTGAAGCCTGAGCGCGATCTGAAGTTTGATTACCTTGGTCTGCAAACGCTGTATGACCGCTACTTCCTGCACATCGGCAAGACACGCATTGAGATGCCTCAGGCCTTTTTCATGCGGGTCGCCATGGGCTTGTCACTCAATGAGATTGACCGTGAAGCGCGGGCCATCGAATTTTATGAAGTGCTGTCGAGCTTTGACTTCATGTCCAGCACCCCGACGCTGTTCAACAGCGGCACATTACGTTCCCAGCTCTCCAGCTGCTATCTGACCACCGTGCCCGATGATCTGGATGGCATCTATGAGTCCATCAAGGAAAACGCATTGCTCTCCAAATTTGCCGGTGGGCTGGGCAATGACTGGACGCGCGTTCGCGCACTGGGATCCCATATCAAAGGGACCAACGGAGAGTCCCAGGGTGTAGTGCCGTTCCTGAAAGTCGTCAACGACACAGCCGTTGCCGTGAATCAGGGCGGCAAGCGCAAGGGCGCCGTCTGCACCTATCTGGAAACCTGGCATCTGGATATTGAAGAATTTCTGGAGCTACGCAAGAACACCGGCGATGATCGCCGCCGCACCCATGACATGAACACGGCCAACTGGATTCCTGACCTGTTCATGCGCCGGGTCATGGAAAAAGGCCAGTGGACCCTGTTTTCGCCATCGAATGTGCCAGACTTGCACGACAAGTTCGGTGCTGATTTTGAAAAGGCCTATGTCGCGTACGAAGAAAAAGCTGCACGCGGTGAAATCAAGCCGTCGCGGACACTACCTGCTGCCGACCTCTGGCGAAAAATGCTGACCATGCTGTTCGAGACCGGACACCCATGGATCACTTTCAAAGACGCGTGCAATGTTCGCTCACCCCAGCAACATGCCGGCGTCATTCACTCGTCCAACCTGTGCACGGAAATTACGCTGAATACCAGCGACACTGAAACGGCCGTCTGCAATCTCGGTTCCGTGAATCTGCTCCAGCACCTGAAAGATGGTGGCGTAGACCACGCCAAGTTGCAAAAAACCATCTCAATCGCCATGCGCATGCTCGATAACGTGATTGACATCAATTACTACGCAGTCAAGAAGGCGCGTGACTCGAACATGCGGCACCGCCCGGTCGGCCTGGGGGTGATGGCTTTCCAGGACAGCCTGTATGAACTTCGCATTCCCTATGCCAGCGAAGCGGCCGTCGATTTTGCTGACAAATCCATGGAGGCGGTGTGTTACTACGCCTATTGGGCGTCCACCGAGCTGGCACGCGAGCGTGGGCAGTACTCCAGCTACAAGGGTTCGCTGTGGGAGAAGGGTATCCTGCCAATAGACACGCTGGACATGCTGGCGCGCGAGCGTGGTGGGTATGTCGAAGTCGACCGGTCGTCCACGCTGGATTGGGACACCCTGCGCAAGAAGATCGCCAGGGATGGCATGCGTAACTCCAATTGCGTCGCCATTGCTCCGACGGCCACCATCTCCAACATCATCGGTGTGGACGCGTCGATTGAGCCTTGTTTTGGAAACCTGTCTGTCAAGTCCAACCTGTCGGGCGAGTTCACCATCATCAACAACTATCTGGTGCGTGACCTCAAACGGCTGGGCCTTTGGGACGATGTCATGGTCATGGATCTCAAGCACTTCGATGGCTCCCTCAACCCGATCGATCGCGTCCCCCAGGAGATCAAGGCGCTGTACGCCACGGCTTTCGAGGTGGAAACCCAATGGCTGGTCGAGGCTGCGGCGCGGCGCCAGAAATGGATCGACCAAGCTCAGTCGCTCAATATCTACATGGCGGGTGCGTCAGGCAAGAAGCTGGATGATACCTACAAACTGGCCTGGATTCGTGGCCTGAAGACCACCTACTATTTGCGCACCATGTCAGCAACTCACGTGGAAAAATCCACCGTGAGCGCCGGGCGCATGAATGCAGTTTCCTCTGGCGGCGAACCACGCTCGGGGTCCGCCGGCATGAGTGCATTGGACGTAGCGGCAGCAGCCGCGCAATTGCAGATGGCATCCAGCCCTGCAACCGACATCAAGTTTTGCGGCATCGATGACCCGACGTGTGAATCATGCCAGTGATGAATGTGGCGTTGTCAGATTCAAGACGATGCAATTGAACAACACAAATCAGTAGCGAAGTGAATGAGTACTTTTCATTTCACCTCGCTGCTCTCATAATCCGCTGATTGGAATCATCTATGTTGTCCTGGGACGAAGAAGTCAAGCCTACATCGCAAGCGCCCTTCGCACGCGGCTCGTCAAGCAGTCGCCCGACAGAGCCACTCCCGCTTTCCCCGCAGTTGCGCACTTTGGATGATGGTGCCGTTGTGCCAACCACCATTTTGCAGTCAACTCCTGCCGCCCGATCTACGCCACAAGTGCCGCCGCGCCGCGTTCAGGCCGCTGACAAACGCATCATCAACGGCAAGACTGATGTCAATCAGCTGGTTCCATTTAAATACAAGTGGGCTTGGGAAAAGTACCTGGCCAGCTGCGCCAATCACTGGATGCCGCAGGAAGTGAACATGACGCGGGACATTGCGCTATGGAAAGATCCTAACGGTTTGACTGAAGATGAGCGTCGAATCGTCAAGCGTAACCTGGGCTTCTTTGTTACGGCTGATTCATTGGCCGCGAACAATATCGTGCTGGGAAGTTATCGGCACATCACGGCGCCAGAGTGCCGTCAGTTTTTGCTGCGTCAGGCCTTCGAAGAAGCCATTCACACCCATGCCTACCAGTACATCGTGGAATCACTGGGTCTGGATGAGAGTGAAATTTTTAGCGCCTATAACGAAGTTGAGTCCATCCGGAACAAGGACCAGTTCCTGATTCCATTCATAGAGACGCTGACCAATCCGCACTTTTCAACGGGTACGCTGGAGAACGACCAGAAGCTTCTCAAGTCGCTGATCGTGTTTGCATGCCTGATGGAAGGCCTGTTCTTCTATGTTGGCTTCACCCAGATTTTGGCTCTCGGTCGCCAGAACAAGATGACCGGCGCGGCCGAGCAGTACCAATACATCCTGCGTGACGAATCCATGCACTGCAATTTCGGCATTGACCTGATCAACCAGATCAAACTGGAAAATCCGCAACTCTGGACTGCGGCATTCAAGGCTGAGATCAATGCCCTGTTTCTGGAAGCTGTAGAGCTCGAATATAAATACGCCGAAGACACCATGCCTCGTGGCGTGTTGGGCATGAATGCCTCCATGTTCAAAGGCTACTTGCGTTACATCGCCAATCGCCGCGCAACGCAAATTGGTCTGGAAACCATCTTTCCGAATGAGGAAAACCCGTTTCCCTGGATGAGTG
>JAABRC010000258.1 GCA_011391115.1 Candidatus Egaibacter danicus
CATGGTCGGCACCCACGCGGGCGACATGATTGGCGAGATCGCGCTGGCCATCGAGATGGGCGCCGACGCGGTGGATATCGGCAAGACCATCCACCCACACCCCACGCTGGGCGAGAGCATCGGCATGGCGGCTGAGGTGGCGCACGGGTCGTGTACTGACCTGCCGCCAGCGAAGAAGTAAACCGCTTCAGCGTTTGCTGAAAACAAAAGCCCCGGGCGGGATACTGTTCGGGGCTTTTTTGCTTTGTATGCCCAGCACATCCAAGGTCGACAAGCAGCTATACCCGAGCGTTTAACAAGCGGTTAGACTTCAAATAACCAAGTAAAAACAACATTTTAATACCTATAATGCATGGATGTTTGATCGACATCTCACGCTATTTCTAGAGGCAGCACTGGCCAACTACCCGGCGGTGGCCTTGCTCGGCGCACGCCAAGTGGGCAAGACGACGCTGGCGCGCCAGATCGGTGACGCACGGTCGGCTGTGTACCTGGACATTGAACGCCCCAGCGACCGTCAAAAGCTCACCGATGCGGAAAGTTACCTGTCGCTGCACAGCGAAAAACTCGTCATATTGGACGAGGTGCAACACATGCCCGAGCTGTTCCCGGTGCTGCGCAGCTTGATCGACGAAGGTCGCCGTGCGGGCCGAGCAGCCGGGCGCTTCTTGCTGCTGGGCTCGGCCAGTGGCGACCTGCTGCGCCAATCGGGTGAAAGCCTGGCCGGGCGTATCGCCTATTGGGAGCTGCCACCCCTCCAACTGACGGAACTGCCCGCCGAACACCAACCAAACGTTTGGCTGCGTGGCGGCTTTCCCAACAGCCTGCTGGCCCACAGCGATGCACAAAGCCTGGACTGGCGGAACAATCTGATCAGCACCTACCTGGAGCGCGAATTGCCCAGCTACGGCGCACGCCTGCCCGCGCAAACCCTGCGCCGGCTCTGGACCATGCTGGCTCACGGGCAGGGGGGCTTGGTGGATGTCTCGCAACTGGCCAAAAGCCTGGTGATCGACACCAAAACCGTGCACCGCTACCTGGACATGCTGGGCGACCTGATGCTGCTGCGCAAGCTCACACCCTGGCACAGCAACCTCGGCAAGCGCCTGGTCAAATCACCCAAGCTGTATGTGCGCGACAGCGGCCTGCTGCACGCGCTTCTGGGCCTGACCACGCTCGAAGATGTGCTTGCCCACCCGGTGGCGGGCAACAGCTGGGAAGGCTTTGTGATCGAAACCCTGCTCAACGCCGCACCGCGCCAGAGCCAGGCGGGGTTTTACCGCAGCAGCAACGGCGCAGAGATTGACCTCGTCATCGACACCCCAGGCCAGGGCCTCATGGCCATTGAAGTCAAGCGCAGCCCCAACGGCAAACCCCGCCGGGGCTTTTACAGCGCCTGCGAAGACCTGATGCCCCAACACAAATACCTGGTGCACGGCGGTGCCGATGCCGAAGCCTACCCAGTGGGCCACGGCGTCACCGCCATCGGGCTGCGGGCGCTGCTGCTGCGATGGCGTGACTCTCAATAAATACGTTCAATGGCAGCTTAGGCAAGCTGCAGCCACCCGGGCAGAAACCGCTGAAATAGCCAAAAGAACCGCAGCCATCGAAGCGGACAACGCAGAAAAGAGCAAGCAGTTAGTCGTCAAATACGAGCAGGATGTTGGCAACATGGAGCGCGGCCCCGGCGAAGAAGTCAGCGGTTTCAGCGCTGCTCAAAGCAACAAGGCCCCGGACGGGAGACTGTCCGGGGCTTTTTTTAGCCCCCAAAGCATCCGATGGCTAAAATGGCCAATCACCTTCAGGAGCTCGCCATGCGTGTCACCGCTACCGAAGCCAAGAACCGTTTTGGCAGTCTCTGCGCCCAGGCCAAGCGCGAGCCCGTGTTCGTGGAAAAAGCCGGCCAGCTCGACTCGGTCATTCTGTCCGCCGAGCAGTACCAAGCGTTGCAGACGGGGCAGGACAAGACCAGTCGCGCCGCGCGCACGCAGGCGTTTGAAGCCGAGTTCGGCGACTGGATTGCCGCCGAGAACGCCCGCGTCGAAGCCCAGGGCATCCCGGGTGCCGATCTGCGCCCGTGGTGAACGAACCATGGCCCAGTACGACGTGTTCCCCAACCCGAGCCGCAGCGCAGCCGACGGCATTCCCTATGTGGTGGTGATTCAGAGCGACCTGCTCGATGCCTTGGCCACGCGCCTGACCGTGCCGCTGGCCGAACCGAACTTCGCGGCCAAGGTGCCTACCGCGCTGTCCCCGGTGATTGCGGTCAAGGGCCAGCGCTTGCACGCCCTGGCCCATTACGCGGCGCCGCTGCCTGCGAAACTGTTGCGCGAGCCGGTGGACAACGTGGCCGCCCAGGCCAGTGCGCTGGTGGCGGCGATGGATGCGGTGCTGTCGGGCATCTGAGGCATGGAGCGCTTGGCTGCTCAATGCCCCCTCAACCCCGTGTGATACTTGGCTTTATCAGCTTGAAACGCCAAGCCCTCCTTCGTAAAAAATGACCCAAGAAACCAACAACCTCGCCGCCGATCTGTGGGCGCTGGCCGACCTGCTGCGTGGCGACTTCAAACAAAGCCAATACGGCCGCGTCATCCTGCCTTTTGCCCTGCTGCGCCGCTTGGAATGTGTGTTGGAAACCAGCAAGCCCGCCGTGCTGCTTGAGGCGGCCAAGGTGGAGAAGATGGCCATTGCCGAAGAGGCCAAGGAAAAGCTGTTGCTGCGCGCCACCGGCGGGCTGAGCTTTTTCAACACCTCGCCCATGGACCTGAGCACCCTGGGCGAGTCGGGAATCAAGGCCAATCTGGAGCGCTATATCCAGTGCTTTTCCAAAGACGCCCGCGAGATTTTTGACCACTTCAAGTTCGCCGAATTCATGGGCCTGCTGAACGACGCCAACCTGCTCTACAAGGTGGTGCAAAAAGTCCGCACCATGGACCTGCACCCCAAAGCCGTTTCCAACTACGAGATGGGCTTGGTGTTTGAAGAGCTGATCCGCAAATTTGCCGAAAGCTCGAACGAAACGGCGGGCGAACACTTCACCCCGCGCGACATCGTGCGCCTGACCACCTCGCTGGTGTTCATGGAGGACGACGAAGCCCTGACCAAGCCCGGCATCATCCGCACCATTTACGACCCCACGGCAGGCACCGGCGGCTTTCTGTCGGCGGGCATGGAATATGTGCACGAGCTGAACCCCCAAGCCGTCATGCGCGCCTTTGGCCAAGAGCTGAACCCCGAAAGCTACGCCATCTGCAAGGCCGACATGCTCATCAAAGGGCAAGAGGTCAGCAACATCAAGTTGGGCAACACGCTCTCCAACGACCACCTCTACGCCAGCAAGTTCGACTACATGCTTTCCAACCCGCCCTTTGGCGTGGACTGGAAAAAGATTGAAGGCGACATTGCCGACGAACACACCCTCAAAGGTTTTGATGGCCGCTTTGGCCCCGGCCTGCCGCGTGTGTCCGACGGCTCGTTGCTGTTTCTGCTGCACCTCATCAGCAAGCTGCGCGATGTGAAGGACGGCGGCTCGCGCATCGGCATCATCCTCAACGGCTCGCCGCTGTTCACCGGTGGCGCAGGTTCGGGCGAATCCGAAATCCGCCGCCATATTCTGGAAAGCGATCTGCTCGAAGCCATCGTCGCCCTGCCCACCGACATGTTCTACAACACCGGCATTGCCACTTATGTGTGGGTGCTGTCGAACAAAAAGCCCGCCGAGCGCAAAGGCAAGGTGCAGCTCATCAACGGCGTCAACCTCTGCGGCAAGATGCGCAAATCGCTGGGCAGCAAGCGCCATGTGATGCTGGATGACGACATCGCCACCATCACCCGCTGCTTTGG
>JAABRC010000259.1 GCA_011391115.1 Candidatus Egaibacter danicus
TTCGAAGAAATTTGACGGTCGCCTTGCTGGTGGGTATGAGAATTCATTGCATGAAGTGCAGCTACTCAGCACCTTTGCTGATGTGCTGCCAAGCATTAAGACCGACATCGAGCGTCGCGAGTTTTCCAAAGCTGTCAAGAACTTGATGCTTCTTGCAGATGCAGCCAACTTTTATGTAGCTGACAAGAAACCTTGGGATCTTGCAAAATTACAAGACAACTCGGAGGAACTGCACAAAGTTTGCTCGTTCAGTTTGCTGCTTTTCAAACTGCTTACCTTGGGCTTGAAGTGCGTTTTGCCGTCTACTGCTGAAAAAGTGGAAGATTTCCTCAAAATTGATAGCCTCACGTGGCGCGAAGCTGACAATCTGTTGTTAACTCCTGCGGGTGAAATGTCGGCCAACCAGATCAATCCCGCAGCATTAATGTCTGGACATCAAATCGGCGCCTATCAACACCTGATGCAGCGCGTAGATATCAAGCAACTTGAAACACTATTTGAGCCTCCAGCCCTTGCTGAATATGCGCAACCAGCTATCGAAACTGTAGCGCCAGGTGGTGAAAACCTCGCTCCCACCATCACCATCGACAACTTCGCCAAAATCGACCTGCGCATTGCGAGGATCGTCAACTGCGAAGCTGTCGAAGGCTCCACCAAGCTGCTGCGCCTGACGCTGGACGTGGGCGAAGGCACGGACTTGGAAGGACGTCCCATCCTGCGCAACGTGTTCAGCGGCATCGCCAGCGCCTACAAACCTGCCGATCTGATTGGCAAGCACACAGTGATGGTCGCCAACCTGGCGCCGCGCAAGATGAAGTTTGGCGTGAGTGAAGGCATGGTGCTGGCTGCCAGCCATGGTGACGAAAAAGCCAACCCCGGCATTTATGTGCTGGAGCCCACGCCCGGCGCGTTGCCCGGCATGCGGGTTCGCTAAGCCAGAAGGACCAGCGGGAAGTCAGGCCGCCGCACTGGCGCGCTGCAGCCGTGCACGACCGGCACGTTTGGCCTCATACAGCGCAATGTCGGCATGCTCTACCAGCGTCGTGGGGTTGTTGCTTCCCGGAGCCGGTACCAGCGTGGCCACACCAATACTCAAGGTGAGCCGCGGTGATGTGGGGGAGTTGGCATGGGGAATGCTGGCCTGTACCGTACCGTCCAGGCAGCGCTGAGCGACCATCACCGCCGCTTCGATGCTCGTGCCGGGCAGCAACACGGCAAATTCTTCGCCACCGTAGCGTGCCACCACCTCGCCGGACCGCCGGATGCAGTCGTCCAGTACCTGGGCCACGCGCCGCAAACACTCGTCGCCGGCAAGGTGGCCGTACCGGTCGTTGTAGAGTTTGAAGTGGTCGATATCAATCATCAGCAGTGACAACGGCTCGCGGCTGCGGGCACTGCGATGCCATTCACTGCTCAGGCTCAGGTCAAAAAAGCGCCGATTGGCCACCCCGGTGAGGCCATCGGTGGTGGACAGCCGCGCCAGTTGTTCGTTGGCATCTGCCAGTTCCCTTCCGGCTTCGATGGAGGCGGTCACGTCCAGACGGACGCTGACTACGCCGCCGGAGCGGGTGTACTTCTCATAAATATGAAGCCAGCGACCCGATGGCGTGGAAACCAGGCGGGGTTCGTCGCTCATGCCCCGGCTGTCCATCACCTCCGCAACGTATTCTTCCTCACGCCCTTGCGCTTCAGGAACCAGTCCCGCCGTGATGCTGAAGCGCAGCAGTTCTTCATACGTGTGCCCTTTCTCGACGGCCGCTTCAAGTGCTTCCGCCATTTCGGGATACATCTGCAACAGTTGCTGGTTATAGAACACCAGCCTGCCTTCGGTGTCATACATCTCCAGCCCGGCCGGCATGGCGTCGGTAGCCTCACGCAAACGCATATCGGCAACCCGGGCCTGCTGCCGGGCAGCATCCAGCGCTTCACGCTGACGGACCATTTCGGTGACGTTCACGCGCACAGTGGCCACCCAGCCCGACGTGGTGCGGGTCTCATACAGGTAGGCCCAGTCACCATCGGGCAGGCGCTGCAACTGCGGGCCATCGGTGGCACAGCGCTCACTCAACCTCTGATTGATCCATGCCTCCTGCTCGGCGGGCGTTGCTCCCTCGGGCCAGCCCGGCTCCGCAGCGTTCCTGAGCTGCTCTTCAAAGGTTTGCCCCAGCACCATGCCTTTCTCGCGCTGCGGATACATCTCTTCCATGCGACGGTTGTAAACCACCACGCGATCCTGCTCGTCAAATAGCTCGATGGCTGCCGGCATTTCGTCAATGGCCTCACGCAGGTGCAGGTAGGCGGCTTCGTCATCCTGACGAGCCTCTTCAATACTCAGTGCCGTACGAGCCATCAAGACAGCGAGAGAGGCCGTTGCGACCACGAGGGCAATCGTCATGACCACAATCACAACCGAACCGGCTGTACCGGCCCCTCTCAAGGCCAGTTCAGCCAGTGCGATTTCAGCCACCAATACAGCAGCCAGCAAAGGCCAGAGCCACCGCACACCGGTGGCGCGCGCGAACTCAACCAGGTATTTCATGGAAGAGCAAATTTGAAAGATTTTCCAGCGGTGGCAGATTGCCCATGGCGCAATGATGGCAGAACTGCGTTAACTGTATAAACCCGCAGTGGTTGGGGCCTGTAACCGGACGTAAACTCTGTTGGTACATTGCCCCTTTGCCACTCATTGACCTCACCCTGGATTGCTTTCCTCGGGCTGGACTGATTACCTGATCCCAGAATGATTCCCCTGATTCAAGGATGGACGGATGTTCACCGGACGCCACAAAACAACCTCCGTCTGGGTGCCACCCTCACTTTCGTGGCTGGTGCGACCAATGCCGGCGGGTTTCTGGCTGTGGGCCAATACACCTCTCACATGACTGGCGTGGTGTCCTCGGTGGCCGACAACCTGGTACTGGGCCAGTTGGGACTGGTGCTGGTGGGCCTGGCGTCGTTGCTGGCCTTCATGTGCGGGGCCATGGCGACAGCCTGGATGGTCAACTGGAGCTTGCGTCGCAAACTGCGCAGCGCGTATGGACGGCCGTTGCTGATTGAAGCCGCACTGTTGCTCATTTTTGGTCTGTTTGGTGCGGCCATCAACTTCTATTCCGGTCTGTTTGTACCGCTCACCGTGCTGGTTCTGTGTTTCATCATGGGACTTCAAAACGCGGTGATCACCAAGGTATCCAAAGCGGAAATACGCACCACGCATGTCACCGGACTGGTCACCGATCTGGGCATCGAGATTGGCAAGATGCTCTACATCAACCGTTTGACGGATGCGCCGCAAGTCATTGCCAACCGGAGGAAACTCCGCATTCACGCCACGTTGATCCTCTGCTTTTTCGCAGGCGGCCTGGCCGGCGCAATCGGCTTCAAAACCATTGGCTACGTGACCACCATTCCGTTGGCTATCGTGCTGCTGATTCTGGTCATGCGTCCCATCCTGCACGACGTTCGGGGACACTGAGCGCATACCCCCTGCTCCCATGCCTGATCCGACACCACCCTCTCTCATTGCTCCCTTTCGCCCCTATCTGGTGGACGCCCTGCGCGGGTATTCGACCCAGATGTTTGCACGTGACCTCAGTGCCGGCGCAACCGTTGGCATCGTGGCCCTGCCACTGGCCATGGCCTTTGCGATGGCCAGCGGCCTCAAGCCGGAAGCCGGCATTGTCACAGCCATCATTTCCGGATTCCTGATCTCGGCGCTGGGTGGAAGCCGCGTGCAGATTGGTGGGCCGGCCGGCGCGTTCATCGTGATCGTATATGGCATCCTGCAGCGTTACGGGCTGAGCAACCTGGTCATTGCTACGGCCATGTCTGGCGTCATGC
>JAABRC010000026.1 GCA_011391115.1 Candidatus Egaibacter danicus
TGCTGCTGATCTATCCGACTTTTATTGCGCCGCTGTTCAATTCTTTCAAGCCACTGGAAGACGAAAACCTGAAGGCGCGTGTGACGGCCCTGATGCAGCGCTGCGGGTTTGCCGCGAAAGGTTTTTTCGTAATGGATGGAAGCAAACGCAGTGGACACGGCAACGCCTACTTCACCGGATTTGGTGCCTCCCGGCGGGTCGTTTTTTTCGATACCCTGCTGGCCAAGCTATCACCGCCTGAAGTGGATGCTGTGCTCGCACATGAGTTGGGACACTTCAAACACAAACATATCATCAAGCGCATGTTGGCGCTCTTCACCTTGAGCCTGCTGGGCTTTGCACTGCTGGGCTGGCTGGCGACCCAAGCCTGGTTTTACACGGGTCTGGGTGTTCAGCCCAACATGGATATGCCCAATGATGCGTTGGCATTGTTGCTGTTCCTGATGGCGGTGCCCGTGTTCAGCCTGTTCATTTCCCCATTGTTCGCGCAGCTATCGCGCAAGCATGAGTTTGAAGCCGATGCTTACGCCGTCGCACAGACCGGTGGACCGGACTTGTCAAGCGCACTGTTGAAGCTGTATGAAGACAACGCATCAACGCTCACGCCCGACCCGGTGTATGTCAGGTTTTATTATTCGCACCCACCAGCATCCGAGCGCCTGTCGCGTATGGCGCCAGCAGCTTCCATCGAAGCTCACAGGTAATCCATGGCCGATACCTTGAAGAAAAAAGACTGGTCAGCCCTTGCCAGACGTGCGCTGACAGCTACTGAAATCGTAGCGAACCTGGCGAAACTGGAGGGCTGGACACTGACCGGTGATGGCTCCTCTCTGGCGATTGAGAAAGCATTCAATTTCAAAAATTACTATCAGACGATGGCCTTCGTCAACGCCGTGGCCTTTATTGCCCATGTGCAGGACCACCACCCCGACTTGTCGGTCCACTACGGTCGCTGTGTGGTGCGCTTCAACACCCATGATGTGGGAGGTCTGTCGGTGACCGACTTTGATTGTGCAACCCAGGTTGAAGCGCTGGCGACATGAACGTACTCTTGAGTTCAGTACGGAAGACCACATGCCTGGGAGTCCTTTTTTGATTGAGCGCGCTACGCTCGACCAAGGTCTGATTGTGGCCAACTATGGGCGTCATTTTCTGGTTGAAACCCATGAAGGAAAACGCCTCATCTGCCATTCACGCGGTAAAAAAAGCCAGGCTGTCGTGGGTGACCGCGTATTGTGGCAAGCCAGCCAGGACGAGGGAACGATCGAGAAAATCGAGGGGCGACGCAACCTGTTTTACCGGCAGGACGAAATTCGCACCAAGTCGTTCGCCGCCAATCTGGATCAGGTTCTGATTCTGATTGCGGCAGAGCCCGAGTTCTCCAGCAGTCAGTTGTCGCGAGCCCTCATTGCCGCGGAGGCCGAGCACATCACGCCCATCATTGCACTGAACAAGAGCGATCTGGTAGAGCCGTTTGCCCGCGCCTGGGAATGGTTGCTACCTTATCGACACATGCACTATGGCGTGCTGCCACTGTCTCTCAAGCGCTCGGGAGACGTGGATCGCGAGGTCCTGCTCAAGCACCTGAAGGGGAAAACCACGCTGGTGCTCGGGCCGTCCGGCGCTGGCAAAAGCACCTTGATCAACCTGCTGGCGCCTGGTTCATTGGCCCAGACTGGCGAGATCTCCCATGCATTGAATTCCGGAAAGCACACGACGACCAGTACGACCTGGTATTGGGTGGATCCAGAAAAAACCACCGCGTTGATCGATTCACCCGGATTCCAGGAGTTCGGCTTGAACCATATTGATCCGGCTCAGCTAGCCGCCTACATGCCCGATCTGAAACCCCATGTAGCCAACTGCAAGTTTTACAACTGCACCCACCTGCATGAACCGGGTTGCGGTGTGATGTCAGCGGTTCAGACAGAAAAATCCACCCTCAGCCCTCATGGAATAAGCGCAAATCGCTACAAAATCTATAGTGACCTGTTTGCAGAATTAAGCCAGTCCAGGTACTGATATTCGCCCTTCCCGACACGGACTCAGGCGGCCAGCAACTCTCGCAAGGCACCGATCAACGTAGCGCTCTGTGCTGGTGTGCCAATGCTGATGCGCAGAAACTGCTCAATACGTGGCAATTTGAATTGCCGCACCAGCACGGCGCGGGCGCGAAGACCCACGGCCAATTGCGTAGCGTCGTACCGTGAATGCCTCACAAACACAAAATTGGCCTGGGAAGGCAACACGTCAAATCCCAGCTCTTCAAGTTGTCTCACCAGAGTTATCCGGGTCTCGACGATGGTTTGCCTTGTTGACTCAAAGTAGGCACGGTCCTCCATGGCGGCAACACCCCCAGCGATGGCAAGCCGGTCCAGCGGATAGGAATTGAAGCTGTCCTTCACACGATCCAGCGCTTCAATGAGGGATGCCTGTCCGCAGGCAAAACCCACACGCAGCCCGGCGAGTGAACGCGACTTGGACAACGTGTGCACCACCAGCAGATTGGGGTATTTCGCAATCAACCCCATGGCAGTTTCGCCACCAAAGTCCACGTAGGCCTCGTCCACCAGCACCACGCGATGCGGGAGCATCTGCAGCAACTTCTCTATCTCGGACACAGGCAAACCGATTCCGGTCGGTGCATTGGGGTTGGCGACGACAATGCCAGCCACCTCACGCTGAACTGCAGGCTCAAAAGCATGCACACTGACGCGCAAGTCTGCATCCAGTGGGACTAGCTCGAACGGTATGCCATACAGTCCACAATACACCTGATAGAAGCTGTAGGTAATGTCCGGCATCAGTAAGGCTGACCCATGCTGGAAAAACGTGAAGAACGCATGGGCCAACACTTCGTCAGACCCATTGCCCACAAATACCTGTCTCACTTCCAGTCCATGATGCGCGGCGATGGCACATTTGAGCGCCAGCGACTGAGGGTCAGGGTAGAGTTGCAGACCCTCCCTTGCAGCGGCAGTAATGGCCGCCACCACTTTCGGCGAAGGAGGATACGGGTTTTCGTTGGTGTTGAGCTTGACCAGGTTGTCGATGCGAGGCTGCTCACCCGGCACATACGGAACAAGCCCCGCCACAACCGGGCTGAAGAATGAAGAAGCCGTCATCCCAGCAGACGTGCCAGTGTTAGCAGAGCCAGCAGCAACATCCACATGACAACGGTTCGCCACACCAGACCAACAATCGTTCGCAGATGGGCGAGTTCAGGGGTTTGGCCAACTCTGGCTGCCGATCTGCGCTCGACCCGACGCGGGGGATCACCAACAAACATAGGGCGCAAATTCAGGTTCACTGCGCCGGCAGTCGCAGCGAGGATGACATCATCGTTGTCGCTGCCCCTGCCCTGATCGGCGTTGCGCCAGTTGTCGATGGTGTCTTCAAAACTGCCCACCACGGCAAAACCGAATGCGGTGATGCGGGCGGGCAACCAGTCAACAGATTGCCACGCGGCAACCGATACGGCTTGCAGGGCTCCGCTCACTGGTTGGCGCAGCGAATTGCTGTGGTGCTTCCAGTAGCGCGCCACAAATTCGCTCAACCGATAGAACACGGCGCCTGCGGGACCCAATCCAAGGGCCGCCAGCACGGAATACCACGCCAGTACGCCGAACACATGGCGATGCGCTGCCAGCACAGAGTGCTCAATCACCTGGCGGACAATCTCGCTGCGGGGCAGATCCTTGGCATCAATCTGCTGCCAGCGCGCGAGAAGGGTACGTGCCAGTTCCTCATCACCCTCCTCCAGCGCATCCCGTATGCCAGTGAAATGGTGACTGAACTGCCTGAATCCCAACGTCGCATAGAGAATGATCACGTTCCAGATAATGGCCACCGGCCAGCCCAGCGTGACGACCAGAACCCAATGCACAATCAGCGTAACCAGCGCGGGCACCAGAACGGCAAAACCCCAGGCGAGCCAGCCGTGCGATTGCTGCCCTGCATCAAAATTCCTGGCCGTCCACCGCACCCAAACCCGAACATTGTTGTGCACCAGATTGCCGCTGGTCAGAGGCCGCGCCTGCTCAATCAACAGGGCTACAAGAATGGCAAGAAGGCTCATGTAAACATCATAACCAGCCGACCAGGCGTCAGGCCGACAGAAACCGGTAGAAATTGCGGAGCATGCCTGCGGTGGCGCCCCAGATAAAGCGCTCGGCAAAGGCGTCGCGGTAAGGCATGGACAACCACTCGCGCCGGACACCTTCCCACTCGAAAGCATGGCGTCGATGATTGGCAGGATTCATCAGAAACTCCAGCGGTACCTCAAACACATCGGCGACTTCATCCGCGTTGGGCGTGAGCGTGAATCCGGGGCGAACCAGTCCTACTACCGGTGAAATGATGAACGATGTGCCGGTGACATAGACCGGAAGAGAACCCAGCACTTGCACAAAATCACGTGCCAGTCCCACTTCCTCCTCCGTCTCACGCAATGCGGTGATATACAGGTCGGCATCCTGTTCGTCCTGTTTGCCGCCAGGAAAGGCAATCTGACCTGAGTGGGTGGAAAGGTGTGCCGTACGTTGCGTGAGCAGCACTGTGGGCACATCCCGCATCACAATGGGGATCAATACCGACGCGTTCATTGGCGGCCGGTCTGCAAACTTCCGTTCGGCCAGCAGTTCTGGCTCCCAGGCAGGCGGCTGGAGAAACCGCTGCCGCAACGAATCCGGCGTCAATGACGACTCGGCAACTGCGGGCAAATGTGCATCCACGCCAATCACCGGAATGCGTTTCGGGTCGAAATTCGGCAGCTTCGAGAGCGGTGTGATGACGTCTGGTTTGGACACAACGGTTAGGCAATAAAAAAGCCGCCAAAGCAACTGCTTGTGGCGGCTCCGTGACAGGCAGTCGGGCTTTACGCGACAGCCGTCTTCTTCGCTGGCAGTTTTTCCTTGATACGGGCCGACTTGCCGCTGCGGTCACGCAGGTAGTACAGCTTGGCACGACGTACATCACCACGACGCTTGACTTCAATGCCGGCGATCAGCGGGCTGTAGGTCTGGAACGTACGCTCCACGCCTTCGCCGCTGGAAATTTTGCGAACGATGAAGCCGCTGTTCAGGCCGCGATTGCGTTTGGCGATCACGATGCCTTCATAAGCCTGCACACGCTTGCGGTTACCTTCAACCACGTTGACGCTCACGACAACGGTGTCACCAGGCGAGAACTCGGGGATATTTTTCCCGAGGCGGGCAATTTCTTCTTGCTCCAGAGTTTGGATCAGGTTCATGATTTCCTCAATGGATCTTGTTCGCGCCAGTGCCGGAATTGACACGCAAATGCCCTGAGCTGTTGACATCAGGGCGGCCGAGCAGAGGATCAGTTAGCCTTCCATTATAGCAAGATTAGTGGTCTTCTGTAACCCGCAGGCTGGCCAGGAACGCCTCGTCCTGGGCGCTGAGTTGGCCATTGCCCCGGGCCAGCGCGATCAGGTCGGGGCGGTTTCGCTGGGTGAGTTCCAGGGATCGCTCGCGGCGCCAGCGCTCGATTTGAACGTGGTGTCCAGACAACAAAACCGGCGGCACTGGAACGCCCCGCCACTCTTCCGGACGGGTGTAGTGCGGACAATCCAGCAAGCCGTCCAGCGCCGGGTTGAAGCTGTCCTGCTGATGGCTGCCTTCGTCGTTCAGCACACCGGGCTGCAGGCGGGCCACCGCATCCAGAAAAGCCATCGCGGCAATTTCACCACCTGACAGCACGAAATCACCCAGGCTGACCTGCTCATCCACATGGGTATCGATGAAACGCTGGTCAATGCCTTCATAACGGCCACAAACCAGAATGGCACCATCACTTTGTGCCCACCGCTGGACAGCCGCATGGGTCAATGGTTTCCCGACAGGTGAAAACAGCACCACTGGTGCCTTGGTCGATCTCGCTGCCTGAATGCTGCCCAGGCAGTTTGCCAGAGGTTCCGCCAGCATCACCATGCCGGGCCCACCGCCATAGGCCCGGTCGTCCACCCGGCGGTAGTTGCCCTCAGCAAAGTCACGCAAATTCTGAAGACGGACGTCCACCAACCCCGAATCAAAGGCGCGGCGGGTCACCCCAGTCGTCAAAAATGGCGCAAACAGTTCAGGGAACAGCGTGACAACATCGAACCGCATGACAGCAGGCTTAGTAGTCGGGTTGCCAGTCAACCGTGATCCGGCGTGCGGCCAGGTCGACGTCATCGACATACACCGCAACAAAAGGAATCATGCGCTCCTGCGGCTTGCCATCCTGCTCGTAATCCATGACCAGAACGGTCTGGGCGCCGGTGGAGAGCAATTCCTTGACACACCCAAGCGGGATGCCCTCCCGGTTGATTACGTCCAGACCAATGAGGTCAACCCAGTAATATTCGTCTTTTCCAGCAGTGGGAAAGCCCGACCGGGCTACGAAAATACGGGCACCGCGAAGTGCTTCTGCAGTACTGCGGTCATCCACATCCTGAGCCGTGGCAACCACCGTATCGGAATGTTCTTTAGCTTCCCGGACAGATAGCTTGAGCACACCGGTGAAGGTTTTCGAACCTTTCTCGGCAGGCAGTAAATACCAGTGCTTGGAAGAAAAAAGCGCCTCGGGCGAGGCGCTGTAGGGTAAGACCTTGAACCAGCCCTTGATGCCCCAGGCATCCGCGATGCGCCCGACTTCGATGGCATCCGCTGGCAATTCAGCGGCTTCGAGGCCGGACAGCATCACAAAAGATCAGGCCGCTTTTTTGGCGGCTTGGTCAATCAGGCGTTGCACGGTAGGAGAGGCTTGCGCACCAACGCCGGTCCAGTAAGTCAGGCGGTCCTGGGCGATGCGGATGCTTTCTTCGTTGGCCGTGGCGATCGGGTTGTAAAAACCGATGCGCTCGATGAAGCGGCCGTCACGACGGGTACGCTTGTCAGCAACGACAATATTGAAGAACGGGCGTGCTTTTGCACCGCCACGGGCGAGTCGAATGACGACCATGATTTATCCTTTGGGGGTGGCGAAAATTACTTTCCACCTTATTTCAACGTTGAGACACGTAACATGACCACCCGGCCAGAAACACGTTGAAAAGCTCTCCATTATATCGCGATTGATACACATGACCATGATTCGACCAAGTCGTGATGAAGACATAGCAGCCATCACCGCCATTTATGCCCACCATGTGCTCAATGGCACCGGTACTTTCGAGGTCGACCCTCCCTCCGTGGCGGACATGACCAGCCGCCGCGCAGATGTGCTTGCCAAAGGATTACCGTTCATCGTGGCCGAAGAGGCTGGGCAAGTGATCGGTTATGCCTACTGCACATGGTTCAAACCCCGCCCGGCGTACCGTTTTTCGGCAGAAGACTCGATCTATCTGGCACCGGGCGTCCACGGCAAGGGCATTGGACGTGCCTTGCTGGCCGAATTGGCAGCGCAGGCTGAACGGGTAGGCATCCGCAAACTGATCGCCGTGATTGGCGACTCCAGCAATGCCGGTTCGATTGGCGTACACCGCTCGCTGGGGTTTGAGCACGTTGGCATCCTCAAATCCTGCGGCTGGAAGTTCGACCAATGGCTGGACGTCGTGTTGATGGAAAAAGCACTCGGCCCGGGGGACTCAACACCTGCGCCACAATAGCCCGATGAAAAACAAGACCGTAGCGGCATGGCTCGCTTTTGCGGGTGGGCCGTTGGGCCTTCACCGTTTTTATCTGGCGGGCTTTGGTGACTTGCTGGGCTGGATGCTGCCCATCCCCACTGCTTTGGGCCTGTATGGCGTGCAGCGCATGCAAAACCTGGGCGTGGATGACACCTGGAGCTGGCTGTTGATTCCGTTGCTGGGATTTACCATTGCAGGTTGCGCCTTGACAGCAATCGTTTACGGGCTGATGCCTGCCGAGAAGTGGAACGCCCGTTTCAACGCCCATGCAGTGCCTGACTCAACCTGCGGCAGCACCAACTGGCTGACCATTGGCGCCATTGCGGCTTCTTTGTTGATTGGCACCACCGTGCTGATGTCGTCCATCGTCTTCAGCGTCCAGCACTACTTTGAGTACCAAGAAACACGCAAGATTTCACAGTGAAATATGCCATTAGCCCATACAGGAATTGCGCAAGCAGCTACGTTTTTTGTAGCGTCAGAAGATCTGCAGGCTGGCCCAGTAAGCAATCGCCGCAACAAAAGCGCTGGCTGGAATCGTCAGTATCCAGGCCCAGATGATGTTACCGGCTACCCCCCAGCGAACCGCACTGGCGCGCTGGGTTGCCCCCACCCCCACAATCGCGCCCGTGATGGTGTGCGTGGTCGATACGGGAATACCCAGAATGGCAGCCATGAACAGCGTCATGGCGCCACCGGTTTCGGCACAGAACCCGTGGACTGGTTTCAGCTTGGTCAGCCGCTGACCCATGGTTTTGACAATGCGCCAACCCCCAAACAGCGTACCCAGGGCAATGGCCGAATAACAGCTCAACACCACCCAGCTTGGTGGGGCTTTGTCCCCCACTGCCGAGTAGCCGGTGGCGATGAGCAGCATCCAGACAATGCCGATGGTCTTTTGTGCATCGTTGCCGCCGTGACCCAGGCTGTATGCCCCCGCCGATACCAGTTGCAGGCGCCGGAACCAGCGGTCAACCCGGCTGGGCGTGGCGCGCCTGAAAGTCCAGGCCACCGCGATCAACATGACAGACCCCAGCACAAAGCCGAGCAATGGCGCGACAAAGATGAAAACCACCGTTTTCATCACACTGGCGAACACCAAAGCCGAAGCACCAGCCTTGGATATCACCGCGCCCACAATCCCGCCAATGAGCGCATGCGAGGAACTGCTGGGAATGCCGTAATACCACGTGATGAAATTCCAGCTGATGGCGCCCACCAGGGCGCCAAACACCACATGGACATCCACCACGCCGGGCTGCGCCAATCCCTTGCCGATCGTGGCCGCCACGGTCAGCTGGAAAACAAAAATGGCGACAAAATTGAAGATGGCTGCAAACAGCACGGCCTGCCCCGGCTTCAAAACACCCGTTGACACCACCGTTGCAATGGAATTGGCTGCGTCATGAAATCCGTTCATGAAATCGAAAATCAGTGCCAGCACCACCAGCAAAATCACCACCCACAACCCGACCTGAGCCGAAACCATGGCGCCCGGACCTCAGGAATTTTCGAGGACGATGCCCTCGATGACATTGGCCACATCTTCACACTTGTCGGTGATGGTTTCCAGCAATTCGTAGATCGCCTTGAGTTTGATCACTTCCCGCACATCGGGCTCTTCCCGGAAAAGTTTACTCATGGCACTGCGCATGATGCGGTCAGCGTCTGACTCCAGCTGGTCAATTTCTTCGCAGGTTTTCAGCGCTGCCTCGGCGGTCGCGTGGTCTGCAATTTTGGACAGCAGGCCAACCGCGTCGCGAACACGTTCGCAGCACTTCACGCTCACATCCGTCAGGCGCACGATCTCGTCCGTCATGTGATGGATGTCATACAAGGCCATGGTTTCGGCTGAATCCTGAATCAGGTCAGCAATATCGTCCATGGTGTTGATCAATGAGTGAATCTGCTCACGATCAATCGGCGTGATGAAGGTGATGTGAATCGCCTTGTTCACGTCATGGGTCACCCTGTCTGCCGCCCGCTCGGCGTTGTCCACATCCTGGTTGTACTTCTGGCGCAAGTGGGTGTCGCTGTAGTTCGCCACCAGCTTGGAGAAGGCGTGCGCTGCCTCCACAATCTTGTCGGCATGCTGATTGAACATTTCAAAAAAATTGCCTTCGCGCGGCAGCAATTTGGCAAACAGCATGGCTCTCTCCAGGGAAATAATATGACCGTCTGATGACGATTTGGTGACTGCGGGGAGTGTAACCGCCGCCTTCAGAGCAGTTGAGCATCCAACACAAAAATTGCTCACGTGCCGCGAAAAATGAAATAGACGGCGCCCACCATGCACAGAGCAGCCCACAGGTAATCCAGTTTGAGGGGCTCCTTCATGAAGACCACGGCAAACGGGACAAAAACTGTCAACGTGATCACTTCCTGCAATATCTTCAGTTGGCCCACATTGAACCCGGCCTGCTGAAACCCGATCCGGTTGGCCGGAACCTGAAGCAGGTATTCAAACAGTGCAATCCCCCAACTGATCAGGGCTGCGATGTACCAGGGGCTGGTGGCCAGATTCTTGAGGTGCCCATACCAGGCAAAAGTCATGAAGACATTGCTGCCAACCAGCAGCAAAACAGTTTGAAGGGACAGCGGAATGGATTGCAGGGCGTTCATGGACGTAATTATCCCGTAGCCAAAACAAAAAAGGCCCCTGCAACCGGGGTTGCAGGGGCCTGAAGAAAAGCGTGAAAGACCTACACAGTAACGCTGTCTTTTACCGAGGCGGCAGCGTCGGTGTAGTCCTGTACCTTGTCGAAGTTGAGGTATTGGTAGATTTTGTCGCTGGCAGCCGTCAGAACACCCATATCAGCCATGTATTCGGCCTTGGTAGGAATGCGCCCCAGTTTGGAACAGATGGCGGCCAATTCGGCAGAACCCAGATACACGTTGCTGTTCTTGCCCAAGCGGTTGGGGAAGTTGCGCGTGGATGTGGAGAACACGGTTGCGCCCTCTTTCACCTGCGCCTGGTTGCCCATGCACAGACTGCAGCCCGGCATTTCCATGCGCGCACCGGCGGAACCCAAAACACCATAGTGGCCTTCTTCGCTCAACTGCTTGGCATCCATCTTGGTGGGTGGCGCCATCCAGAGCTTCACGGGGATGTCGCGCTTGTTTTCGAGCAGCTTGGAGGCCGCGCGGAAGTGGCCGATGTTGGTCATGCAGGAACCGATGAAGACTTCATCGATTTTGGAGCCGGCTACCTCAGACAGGGTTTTCACATCGTCGGGGTCGTTCGGGCAGGCCACGATAGGCTCATGAATGTCTGCCAGGTCGATCTCAATGACGGCGGCGTATTCGGCATCGGCATCGCCCTTGAGCAATTGCGGGTCGGCCAGCCAGGCTTCCATCGCCTTGATACGGCGGTTGATGGTGCGCACATCGGAGTAACCCGTCGCAATCATCCACTTCAGCATCGTGATGTTGCTGTTGATGTATTCGATGATGGGCTCTTTGTTCAGATGAACCGTGCAACCACCGGCACTGCGCTCGGCGGATGCATCGCTCAGTTCAAACGCCTGTTCCACTTTCAGATCGGGCAATCCTTCGATTTCCAGAATGCGGCCCGAGAAGATGTTCTTCTTGCCCTGCTTGGCCACCGTCAGCAAGCCTGCCTTGATGGCGTACAGCGGAATGGCGTTCACCAGATCGCGCAGGGTGATACCGGGCTGCATCTTGCCTTTGAAGCGCACCAGCACCGACTCAGGCATGTCCAGTGGCATCACGCCAGTAGCGGCACCAAACGCGACCAGACCGGAACCCGCAGGAAAGCTGATGCCGATGGGGAAACGCGTATGGCTGTCGCCGCCGGTGCCGACGGTATCGGGCAGCAACATGCGGTTCAACCAGGAGTGGATGATGCCGTCGCCCGGACGCAGTGGCACACCACCGCGGGTGCTGATGAAGTCCGGCAACTCATGATGCATCTTCACGTCCACAGGCTTCGGATAGGCGGCGGTATGGCAGAACGACTGCATCACCAGGTCAGCGCTGAAGCCCAGGCAGGCCAGGTCTTTCAGCTCGTCGCGGGTCATCGGGCCGGTGGTGTCCTGTGAACCCACGGATGTCATCTTTGGCTCGCAATAGGTGCCGGGACGCACGCCCTGCTGGTTGCCCTTGACGACTGGGAGGCCACACGCACGACCCACCATTTTTTGCGCGAGTGTGAAACCCTTCTTGG
>JAABRC010000260.1 GCA_011391115.1 Candidatus Egaibacter danicus
CTGAAGCAGCGCAAGCAGTTTGGCGAACTGATCGGCAGCTTCCAGGCGCTGCAACATCGCGCTGCGAAAATGTTCTGTGAAATCGAGTTGTCCAAATCCGTGGTACACAAAGCGCTTCAGGCCATCGACGAGGACGCCGCTAACATTTCGCTCATGGCCAGCCTCGCCAAGGTGCAGGTGGCAGAGACCTTTCGGCTGGTCAGTGACGAAGCGATACAGATGTTTGGCGGTATTGGCATGACCGACGCGGAGGACATCGGTTTTTACCTCAAGCGTGCCCGCGTGGCGCAGCAGACACTGGGTGATGAGCACTACCATGTGCAGCGCTATGCCACCCTGCGGGGCTACTAACGTTCTTATACAGTTTACGTCCGGTGTGCACCCGTGCCACAATCCTGCAGTACGCCGTTCTTCGAAACCGCGGCAAAACCCAGGCAGGGAGACCAAACCATGAACGACCCCGTAGAGCAAACCCCGAGCCCCGTAGAGCAAGCCCCGAGCAAGGACGAACAGAATCTGGCGATGCTGTCGCACCTGCTGGGTATCGTGTCCGGTTTTATCGGCGCACTGGTCATCTGGCTGCTCAAGAAAGACCAGTCGGCGTTCATCGACGAGCAGGCAAAAGAGGCGCTGAATTTCCAGATCACCCTCATGATCGGGTACGTGATTGCCTACATCCTGACGTTCATTCTGATCGGCGTATTGCTGATCCCTGTGCTGGTGATCACCAACCTGGTGTTCTGCATTATCGCTGCCGTGGCGGTGTCCGAGGGCAAGCATTACAAATATCCGTTTGCCCTGCGCCTGCTGAATTAGGGAATGCGCTGCCGCCAAATGATACCCACAGTCTTTTTCCTTCCAACCTATACAGAGTGTTGTAGTCATGAGTGACCTAATCTACCTGAGTTCCAAACCGATGTTTGTCCACCACCTGAAAAACCTCTCGGCGATTCTGAAGACGGCCGCCCGCGATGCCAAAGCCAGGGGTATCGAGCCGGCGGTGATCCTGAATGCGCGCCTGGCGCCAGACATGTTTACCCTGACGCGACAGGTACAAATTGTCACTGATCATGCCAAGGGTTGTTGTTCGCGTCTGGCGGGCGTTGCGACGCCGGTGTTTGTGGATGATGAGACGACATTCGCTGAGCTGGAAGCACGCATTCAGCGCACGCTGGTTTTCCTTGCGGGGCTGAAGGCGTCCCAGTTCGCCGGCAGTGAGAGCAGAGAGATTGTAATGCAGTTGCCCATTGGCACGCTCAGCTTCAGCGGCCTGGATTTTTTGAATGGCTGGTCGCTGCCGAATTTCTACTTCCACTATGCGGCGGCTTACAACATCCTGCGCCACAACGGGGTCGAGATTGGCAAGCGGGATTTTCTGGGCGTGGTACCCGGGATGAAGGCGAAGGGCAAGATTGCAAAAATGATGGCAGCCAAGCCCGCGGTAAAGGCAAAGAAAAAGAACAAGCGTTGAAGGTTGTCACCACGGAGCTGAAGCAGCGCTCGCTCAGCGCAAGGCCTGTCTGCGCGGGGCATCGGCCATGGAAACCATCATCCCTTCCATGACGTGCCAGAGTTTGCCATTGTCGTCATAGCTGTCCGAGACCAGTGCGGTCGAGCTGTCCTCGTCGGGGTCATGTCGCCGCTGTCGGTCGGAGTCATGCTGGCAAGGTGGTCGATCATGCCCCCGGCCAGGTGGCCGGTGTCTGCGAAATTACTATAATGGACCTTGATAGGGCTCGTACGTTCAGTCAGCACGTACGACAGCTATCCGCCGGACGAGCGGAGCTGCGCAAACAGCCGCGATGCGATTTTCGAAATTTCGCCCTGCTGAATCGGCGGCGACGAGCTGCGAAGTCAGGACCTGATCTGTGCTGGCAGAAGGTATCAAGGAGGTAGGCAATGAAACACGAACCCGTGCACATTCACCACTACAGCATCGCGGCCCCCATGAAAATGCTGGATGACGTGGCCACGTTTTATCAGCAGCTGCTCGGCCTGGAGAAAGGCTACAGGCCGCATTTCGGCGGCATCGGTGGCCATTGGCTGTACGCCGGGGACCACCCGCTTGTTCATCTCGTTGAAGACCCCGGCAGGGATGGGACCAAATCAGGCTACTTTGACCACGTGGCACTGCGCTGCTCCGATCTTGAGGGCACGCGCTCGCGCCTGGGCAAATACGGCATACCGTTCAGCGAATTCGAAACGCAGGAAACGAGGCAGTTGCAGATCTTCGTCACCGATCCTGCGGGCACGGCGGTTGAGTTGAATTTTCAGCTCGGGGATGGCAATGCAAAGCATCCACGCCTCGCATTGTGAATCCGCAGCGTGCATGCCGGCGCTTGATTGATGACTGAATCAGTGCGTTGTTTGCACCAGCACCAGTGGAGGAGCTGACATGTCGGTGGTGTTGATACCCCTGCCCAACCGCGACTTTGATCCCACCGAGACGGGCGTGCCATGGCGTGAGCTGACTCGCCGGGGACACCAGGTGCGCTTTGCCACACCGCACGGAGGCGTTGCCCAGGCCGACCCACGCATGGTGCACGGGACAGGACTCGGCCTATTGAAAGGCGTCTTGCGTGCAGACGCCTATGGTCGTTCGGCGTATGAAGCCATGGCGGCAGACCCCTCGTTCAACAATCCGTGGGATTATGCGCGAGCGACCCGGGAGGCAGTCGATGGACTGTTGCTGCCCGGCGGCCATGCCCCCGGCATGCGCGTGTATCTCGAATCGAGCACGCTGCAGTCCATCGTCGTGCGCGCGTTCGAGCGCGACATCCCGGTCGGGGCCATCTGTCATGGGGTTGTGCTGGTCGCGCGCGCGCAAACTGACAGTGGGCGCTCCGTACTGTTTGGCCGCAAATCGACGGCGCTGACCAAAAACCTGGAACTCACTGCATGGGCGCTCACCGCCTTATGGCTGGGAAACTACTACCGCACCTACCCTGAAACCGTGCAGGCGGAGGTTACCCGCGCCCTGGCCAACGCTTCTGACTTCGAAATGGGTCCGCTCGCCTTGCGGCGCGACAGTCCTGCGCACCTGCAATACGGGTTCACCCTGCGCGACGGCAACTACCTGTCCGCTCGCTGGCCCGGCGATGCGCACCGCTTCGCTGTAGATTTTGCGAGCATGCTGGAGTCGCACTACACCGCAGGCTATTGATGCCAGTAGCGGCCCACAGGCATAATCCCAAGTGTCGGACGTTGGTTTAGAATTCCGGTATCCGGCCCGCCGCAGGCGCTGCCAAAGCGCCGCGAGAATCACCCTGCCCCGCTAGCGCTGGAGGTCGCCATGAACAGTATCGCCAAGCCAGTTAAAACCCGAGAAATCCACAGTCACCACTTCGATTCAACCGTCTGGAACGACTTCAACTTTCGCGACGATGACATCGTGATCGCCACCTACGCCAAGTCAGGTACCACCTGGTTGCAGCAGATCGTGGCGCAACTGTTGTTCAACGGCCAGGAAGGGTTGGAGGTCGCGGACATGTCGCCCTGGCTGGACCTGCGCGTCCCGCCCAAGGACGTAAAGCTCCCCGTGGTCGAAGCGCAAACCCATCGCAGGTTTTTGAAAACACATTTGCCGGTTGATGCGCTGGTATTTTCAGACAAGGCAAAATATATCTACATCGGTCGGGACGGCCGCGACGTACTGTGGAGCATGTACAACCACCACGCGAGCGCGAACGAGACCTGGTATGCCGCGTTGAACGATACGCCCGGGCGCGTGGGCCCGCCGATCGAACCGCCACCAGCCTCCATCACCCAGTACTACCATGACTGGCTCGATAAAGACGGCCATCCGTGGTGGCCGTTCTGGGAAAACATCCGGTCCT
>JAABRC010000261.1 GCA_011391115.1 Candidatus Egaibacter danicus
GAACAGGGCGCAGCGCAGTTCAGGCGCAAAAAACGCCATCTCTTCGATCAGCCGTTGGGCATCGGAGGCGTTCTCGGTGACGATGGCCATCAGCCGGTGCCCGGCTTTCTCCCGTTGACCCAGTTGTGCCAGCAGCAGGGCATCTGCCGAGCCCACAGGACGGGGCAGGGTAAAGCGTTTGCCGTTGACTAGTTTGGGTAATTCCATGAATCGTTGCGGGACAGATCAGTTAAGTGACACACCAATACCAAACACCCCCGGCCGGTCAGGGCAGGGGGTGTGCGTGACTTGATTTTAGAATGGCGCACCGCATCATGACGCCGAGCCCCCAAATTTCTTCCAATCCGTCGGCAGCAGAGGCACGTCAGCCACGGCTTTGGGCGCTGATTCCCTGCGCCGGCAGCGGCAGCAGGGCCGGTGTGGAAACACCCAAGCAATACCAGGTCGTGGCTGGCCGACCGATGGTGGCGCATACATTGGCTGCTTTTGCGTCTGTAGCCCGTGTGCATCGCACCTTGCTGGTGCTGGCGCCTGGCGACAATTTTTTTTCAGATCATGACGAACTGTTGCAAGGGATTTCCTCAGGCGCTCCCATATTGATAGCTGCTTGCGGAGGTTCCACGAGGGCGGCAAGCGTTTTGAACGGTCTGCATGCCCTGCTGGAGCAGGGTGCTGACCCCCAGGACTGGGTGCTGGTGCACGACGCAGCGCGCTGCCTGATCACGACCGAATTGATCAACAGGTTGATTGACGCCTGTGAGCGGGATGCCGTGGGTGGCCTGCTGGCGCTCCCGTTGCCCGATACCCTGAAGATGGGCCTGACGGGACGGGTGGCGGCCACGCTGGATCGAACTGACAAATGGCTGGCGCAAACCCCCCAGATGTTTCGCATTGGCCTCTTGCGTGAGGCGCTGGCCATGACGGGCGAGCGGGTGACCGATGAAGCCAGCGCAATGGAAGCAATGGGCCTGTCGCCCAAGCTGGTGCCTGGCAGCGCACAGAATTTCAAGGTCACCTACCCGGAAGACTTCGCGCTGGCACAGGCGGTATTGCAGGCGCGCGTGCGAGCCAGCAGCGGCGATGCCTTGAACAGGCTCAAACAAGGATACGCAGACTATGACTACCCCTGAACTCAAACGGCCACGACCTGGCTTTCGCGTGGGCGAGGGTTGGGACATCCATGCCCTCGTGCCGGGTCGCAAACTCATTCTGGGTGGTGTGGAGATTCCGTTTGAGCGCGGTCTGATGGGGCACTCGGATGCAGATGTGCTGCTGCACGCCATCACCGATGCATTGCTGGGTGCAGCGGCGCTGGGCGACATCGGAACCCATTTTCCGGACACAGATGAGCAGTTCAGGGGAGCGGACTCGATGGTGCTGATAACCGAGGCGTTGCGGCGGGTTCGGGAACGGGGGTTCGATATTGGCAATATCGACTGCACGGTGATTGCACAGGCCCCGAAGCTGATGCCCTGGATACCGCTGATGCGTCGCAACATTGCGCAGGCACTGGCTATTTCAGTTGATCAAATCAATGTGAAGGCCAAGACAGCCGAGAAAATGGGTCCCGTGGGTGAAGGCAAGGCGATGGAAGCACGCGCAATGGCGTTGCTGGTGGGCCAGGCCTGATCAGCTTGTTACTTCGGTCTGACCCCAGGTGTCTGATGATGGCGGCTGAGCCCGCCTGAGTTTGATGTGCGCGGCCAGACCACCGGATGTGGTGTTGGCCAGTGCAAACCGGCCCATCATGCGCTGAACCGTTTTGTCCACGATGGACAGGCCCAGGCCCGCGCCGGTGGCTTCGGTACGCGCCTCGTCCAGCCGGAAAAAGGGTTTGGTCAGGCTGGCCAGCTTTTCTGCGGGAACGCCCACACCGTGGTCCCGGAATTTCATCAGCACCCATTCGTCCCGCTCTTTGGCGGCAATGTGCACATGGGCGATGCCCGTCTTGCGGCTCTTGCCGTAACGACGGGCATTCTCCAGCAAATTGGAGATCACGCGACGCAACTCGACATCGTCGGCGAGTACCCAGATGTCAGGCGGCACATCGAGCGTGACGCGAATATCAGGACGCTCCCGGACCGAATACGTGCAGGCCTCCAGCACGGCGTCCAGCGAGACCGGGGACAGCTTGACGTGGTCCGGCCGCGCATAGTCCAGAAACTTGTCGATGATCGCGTCAAGCTGCTCGATGTCGGCCACCATGTGCTCGCGCGCATCTGAATCCGCCACGCTCATTTCAGTTTCCAGCCGTAGCCGGGCCAGCGGGGTGCGCAGGTCGTGCGAAATGCCGGCGAGCATGACCACCCGGTCCTGCTCAATCTTGGCCAGTTTCTGGGTCATGCGGTTGAAACCGATATTCACAGCGCGAATCTCGCCGGTGGTCACCGTCTCATCCAGCGTACTGGCCTCAAAGTCTCCTTCGCGTACCTTGCCCGCTGCAAAAGACAACTCCTTCAAGGGGCGGTTGATCAGCCGTGCGATCAGCGCGGCACCGGCCAGCGAGAGAACGGCAGCCGTGATAAGCCAGATCAGCCAGGTGCGGCCGCCCGTCTGGTTGAAGCGGGCCCGGTCGGTCTGCATCCAGTAGTTGTCACCGTCAATGACAAAACCCACCCACAGGCCGTCTTCCTTGTTCACACTGTTGGCGACGAGGGTGCCCGGCCCCAACCGGGCCATCAGTTCCTGGGAGATGCGTTTGCCCAGCGTGTCGGTGTCAAAGGGTTCGTACTTGTCGTCGGGCTCGCGCGGAACGATGCGCACACCTTCCTGCTCGGTCATCGTCTTGATCAGTGACACCCTGGCGATGGCGTCTGCGTGAACCAGCGCGGCGCGGCTCAAATTGACCAGTGACGCGATCTGCTGGGCGGTCTGGATCGCGCGGGGCTCGAACTCCAGTGCGCGCAGGGTTTGCAGCCAGGCCAGAATGCTGCCGGCCAGCAACAGGGCGAGCAGAAAAAATGTGCGCCAGAACAGGCTCAGCCCGGCGCGGGCGTCGGAGACAAGATCTCCCATGCTGGTTTCCAGCGGTGCCGGAACCGATACATCAGGAAGGGTGTTGGTGGAATCAGTCAATCAGTACTACCTGCCCGGCGAGCATCAAACCGCAGGGGCTGGACGGGGTGGGCAACGCCCTGATTTTACCTGCTGATCAGTTGACGCCATCGGGAACAAAGACGTAACCCAGTCCCCAGACAGTTTGAATGTACCTTGGCGCGGCCGGGTCGGTCTCCACCAGCTTGCGAAGTCGCGACACCTGCACGTCCAGACTCCGGTCGAAGGGCTCAAATTCGCGGCCACGGGCCAGCTGGGCCAGCTTTTCGCGTGACAACGGTTGCCTCGGGTGGCGCACCAGTGTCTTGAGCATCGCGAACTCCCCGGACGTCAGCGGCAATTCATCATCACCCTTGCGCAGGGTCCGGGCGCCCAGGTCAAAAGTGAACGGCCCGAAGGTGACGCGCTCGTTGTCGGTGGAGGGTGCACCGGGTGCCTCGGCAGCGGGCCGGCGCCGCAACACGGCATGCACCCGGGCGAGCAGTTCACGCGGGTTGAAGGGCTTGGCCAGGTAATCATCAGCGCCCACCTCCAGGCCCACGATTCGGTCCACGTCTTCGCCCTTGGCGGTGAGCATGATGATGGGCGTCTTGTCGTTGGCTCCGCGCAGGCGCCGGCAAATGGACAGCCCGTCCTCGCCCGGCATCATCAGATCCAGCACGATGAGGTCCACCGTTTCCCGCAACAGGATGCGCGTGAGCGACTTGCCATCTTCAGCCTGCAGCACCTCAAAGCCTTCCTGGGTCAGGTAGCGTTGAAGCAACTCGCGAATGCGGGCAT
>JAABRC010000262.1 GCA_011391115.1 Candidatus Egaibacter danicus
CCATCTTGGTTGTGAAGAAGGGATCAAAAATCCGGGTCAGGTTTTCTGCGGCAATGCCCACGCCGTCATCGCTGAAGCGCACCTCGACCTGGGCATTGCGCAGCCGCTGGGCTTGCAGTTGCATGGTCCCGCCCTTGCGGTTCCCAAAGGCATGTAACAGGGCGTTATTGATCAGGTTGGTTAGCACCTGGCCGTAAGGGCCGGGGTAGCCGTCCAGCGTGATGTCCGTGGGGATATCGACCAGCAGGCGGTGCCCGGCGACCTGCACCGTGCGCTGCAAGGTGGCAATCACTTCCTGGCTGGTGCGCAGCAATGCAAACATGCGCCGTTGTTCGGTGGCCCTGTCCACCGCGACCTGTTTGAAGCTCTGAACCAGGTCTCCTGCAGATTGCAGACCTCGAATGACCAGGGTCAATCCCTCTTGGGTTGATGCAACGTAGTCACTCAGGGTGCTGCGCCGCATGGTTCCGCTGGCTGCTGCTGCTTCCAGTGCGGTCGTATTCTGCTGTAGCGTGCTGGCAGTCAGCAGACTGTTGCCGATTGGGGTGTTGAGCTCATGCGCCACGCCGGCGACCAGTGAACCCAGCGCGGCCAGTTTCTCCTGCACTACCAACTGGTCCTTGGCGTCGCGCAGGTGGCTGTACGCCACGGCGTTGTCCAGGGCAATGGCTGCGTACGCACACAGCGTGCGAAATATCAGGCGCTCGTTGTCAGCATATACATGCGGCTTGGTCGATTGAATGGTCATCACGCCCAGAATCCGGCCGGCAATGGACAAGGGGGCAAACAGGCCACTCACGGTCCTGAGCGAGTCAGGTACGTAGTTGGCTGGCAGTAGCGGGTTGGTGAAGTCGAGCAACAGTTCCCGGCGTTCCCGTACGCACATGGCAGAGTACGAACTTGGGTCATCCAGTCGTACATGGTCACTTGGCAATCGCACACCCTCTTCAATGTCATAGACCGAGGTTAAGCCCAGCCCGTCAGCATCCATGAGGTAGATCGCAAAACTCGATGCATCCAGCAAACCGTGCACATGGTGTTCAATGGTCGAGAAAACGTGTTCCTTGTCCAGTTGGGATGTGATTTCCTGACCGATTGCCCCTAGCAACGCCAATGTATCGCTGGACTGCTGCAGCAATTCGGCGCGCCGGGTTTCGGCCTCCGCCTGCCGTTGGTGTCTTTCACTTTCAGCACGCGAACGCTCGGTGCCCAGACGCACCTGTAGAGCGGTGGCCCGGTTGGACGCCTCCTGGTTCAGTACGCGTTCGCGGGCAGTGTTGGCCAGTATCGCCATGCGGTAGGCGTCGGCAAAGCGCTCAGTGCGGGCGTATTCTTCTGCAAGCGCAAACATCAGGTCACTGGGTATCAAATAGCCGTCAATCTTGCGTGCGGTGTCCAGGGCCTCTTCAAAGTTTGTGGTCGCGCCTGCGTGGTTGCCGCGTGCGCTGTGGATGCTGGCCAGCAGCCTGAGGGCGTTGACCTCGTGGGCAACGGCACCCTGACTCCTGGCGATGGAGAGTGCGGCATTGGCAGAAGCCTCTGCTTCGCTGATGTGTCCCAGCTTTAACGAGGCATTGGCAATGCCAATATGACCCTCTATGGCGGTGTCGGTTTGCGCGAGGTGCTGTGCACGCATGGCTGTTTGCTGGAAGTGCTCCAGCGCACGCGGGTAGTCGCCCCGCGCCAAGGCCAAATCGCCCAACGCCGTCAGCACCATGGTGAAATTCCGGGAATTGCGAAATGGCCCGTACGCAACCAGTGCGTCATCGAGCAATGACTGGGCAGACTCCATTCGGCCCATGGCACACATCACCTCACCCATCTGGCGCAAACAGGGGCCTAGTGCGATGGCCCAACCCGTTGGGCGCGCCACGTCCAGACCGCGCTGTAGCCATTCCAGGGCTGCGTCGTGGTCATTGAGGCTCACATACGTCGCCCCAGTATTGACCGCGGCGACCACGGCACTCAAACTCTGCCCCGACTGCGCCGCTGATTCAAAGGCCAGGTTCATGTGGGCCAGCGCGCCGCCAAAACTTCCGGTGTTGTGATCGCGCGCCGCGAAATACGAAAAAACACTGGCGCTGGCAGAAGGGTGTAGCTCCCGTGGGTGCTGCTGAAACCGGTCGAACCACTTTGCAGAACCCATACGGGTGTCTCGCAGCGTGGCATAGCGCGCCTGATTGGCCTCGTAGCAAATGACTCGGTTTTCGTCACGCGCCAAAGTGGCATTGCTGACCGCATTGGCCAGCGCAGTATCTCGCTGCGGCAAATCGCCTGCACTGTTGTGCACGACCGTCAACAAGCCGTAACTGTCTGCGCAGCCAATCGCATCGTTAATGAGTTCAAAATCGCTCAAGGCTTCCTGCGCTAACTGCGTCGCGCCAGCTAATTCGGAGTTGAGCCATTGTGTTTCAGCGACGATCAGTTTCAGTCGGGCAGCCAACTGGCGCGTTGTGTTGGACGCGGGTCGCGCAGCAATCACGGCTTTTGCGGTCTCGCACAAAGCCAGCGCACGCGCGTTGTCCCTCTGCCGCAAATACCAGGCAACGGTTATTTGCAACGGGAGGACATCATCCTCCACCGCGGACTGGTCCAGCGTTCTGACCAAACGATCGACTTCAGTGTTGCGCTCAAACAGGTGCATGGATGTGGCGTCTAGGGAGTGACGGGGCGGTCCGTCATCATAGTTCCCCCGCCTGCACCCGCACAATAGAGATCACCCGAGATCACCCCGGGCCGTGCGACCTAGTGCACGGCTTACAACAGCCGTTGGAGGTAGCGCCCGGTGTGGCTGGCCGGGTTGGCCGCAATGTCTTCCGGCGTTCCCACACCCAGCACGGTGCCCCCGCCCGAGCCGCCCTCGGGCCCCATGTCGATCAGCCAGTCAGCAGTCTTGATGACATCCAGGTTGTGCTCGATGACGACGATGGTGTTACCAGCGTCGCGCAACTGGTGCAGCACTTTCAACAGCAGGTCAATGTCGGCAAAGTGCAGCCCGGTGGTGGGTTCGTCCAGGATGTAGAGCGTGCGCCCGGTGTCGCGCTTGCTGAGTTCCAGTGCGAGCTTGACGCGCTGTGCCTCGCCGCCGGACAAGGTGGTCGCGGCCTGGCCGAGCTTGATGTAACTCAGGCCCACGTCCAGCAGGGTCTGTAGCTTGCGGGCGATGGTGGGCACGGCCTGCAGGAAGTCATATGCGGCTTCGACCGTGAGGTCCAGAATCTGCGCAATGTTCTTGCCCTTGTACAGCACCTCCAGCGTTTCGCGGTTGTAGCGCATGCCGACACACACGTCACAGGGCACGTACACATCGGGCAGGAAGTGCATCTCCACCTTCACCATGCCGTCGCCCTGGCAGGCCTCACAGCGCCCACCGGCCACGTTGAAGCTGAAGCGCCCGGGGCCGTAGCCGCGTTCACGCGCTGTGGGCACCTCGGCCATTAGTTCGCGAATGGGCGTGAACAGCCCGGTGTAGGTTGCAGGGTTGGAGCGCGGTGTGCGACCAATGGGGCTCTGGTCCACATTGATGACCTTGTCGAAGTGCTCAATGCCCTCGATGGCCTCGTGTGCCGCCGGCTCCTCATGGGCGCGGTAGATGGTGCGGGCGACCGCCGCATACAGCGTGTCGTTGACCAGCGTGGACTTGCCGGAGCCGGAGACGCCCGTCACGCAGGTGAAAAGGCCAACGGGAAAGTCCACACTCACTTTCTTCAGGTTATGACCGGTTGCGCCGACCACGCGCAAGGTCTGCAGCTCGCCCTGGGTGGCGAGGTGGTGTGCCTCGCGCTCGGCGCGGCGGATGGCCGCCGGGCTGGGGG
>JAABRC010000263.1 GCA_011391115.1 Candidatus Egaibacter danicus
GCATGAAAGCCGCCGAGTTTGTACCGGTGACCATGCTGGTCACGGCAGCCATCTACGCCATGGCGGCCGGGGCGACCTTTGCGCTGCTGAAGGAGCGCGCAATACCGAAACTGAAACCGGAAGCGCTGTGCCAAAGTAGTTTGAAAGCGTCCCTTCAGCAGCTGGCCAATACCCTGTCCAGGGCGCGCAGTTATCGTGATTTCACGTGGCTGCTGGTGTGTACCGTGTTCTATCAAGGCGGCGTGGCGGTGGCGATCACGCTGGCAGCCATTTATGCCGAGCAGGTGATCGGCTTTCTGCCGTCCGAGACCATGGTGCTGATCTTTGTGCTCAACCTCGCTGCGGCAGCTGGGGCGTTTGGCTTCGGTTTTTTTCAGGACCGCGTGGGTCACAAGCTGGCGCTGTCCATCACGCTGGTGGGCTGGATTGCGACCTGCGTGATCGCTGCGCTCAGCGTGACCAAGGGCCAGTTCTGGTGGGCGGCGGCCATTGCGGGCGCGTGTATGGGGTCATCGCAATCGGCTGGTCGCGCGATGGTCGGCGTGTTCGCGCCAGAAAAACAGCTGGCGGAGTTTTACGGGTTGTGGACCTTTGCCACACGGCTGGCCAGCATCATCGGCCCGCTAACCTACGGCGCCATCACCTGGGCCACCGGCGGTAACCAGCGGGTGGCGATTCAGTCCACCGCGGTGTTGTTCGTGTTTGGCCTGCTGGCGCTGATTCCGGTGAATGTGGCGCGGGGCAGGGCTGCTGCTCACTGAGTGCCGAAAATCCGATCCCCTGCATCGCCCAGACCCGGCAGGATGTAGCCATGGTCGTTCAACTGCCGGTCAATGGCGGCGGTGTAGATGGGTACATCGGGGTGCGCGGCCTTCATGGTGGCAATGCCCTCGGGGCATGTCAGCAGGCACACAAACTTGATGGATTTCGGTTTCAGCGTTTTGATGCGCTCAATCGCTGCAACCGCCGAGTTGCCGGTGGCCAGCATGGGGTCCACGATGATCACATCGCGCTCATCCATCTCCTTGGGCATCTTGAAGTAATACTCCACCGCCTTCAGCGTTTTGGGGTCGCGGTACAAGCCGATATGACCCACGCGGGCACCGGGCACCACGCTCAGCATGCCGTCCAGAATGCCGGTGCCAGCGCGCAGGATGGACACCAGCACCAGTTTTTTGCCGTCAATCATCTTGGTGGTCATCTTCTCCAGCGGCGTTTCGATTTCAACGTCCTGTGTGGCCATGTCGCGCGTCACCTCATAGGCCATCAGCATGCTCAGTTCATTGAGCAGGCGTCGAAAGCTGTTGGTACTGGCGTCTTTTTTGCGCATCAGCGTGAGCTTGTGTTGCACCAGCGGGTGGTCGAGCAGGTGAACCTGGCTGTTGGGATCGCTTGCAGTGTTGGTCATGATGTTTCCGTTGTTGATGGTGTTATTCACGTTGGGCGGGGTCTGATCACTTGCGCCCGCCGAAGATACCGCCCAGCACGCCGCGAATCACCTGGCGGCCCACCTCGCGCCCGATGGCGCTGGCAGCACTTTTGAACATTTGCTCCCCCGCGCTGGCCCGGGTGCGCCGTGCGCCACCGCCGAGCAAGCTGCCCAGACTGTCCAGAATGCCGCCGCCAGCCTCGGCTGGTTGTTCTTTGGCCACGGTTTTGGACATCTTGTCCACAGCCTCCTTCGCAGTGGCCTCGTCGGCCATGTGCGCCTGGGTGCGGCCCTTGATGGCTTCGAAGGCCGACTCCCGGTCAGCCATTTTTTCGTAGACACCAGCCACGATGGAATTGGCGATCAGGGTCTTGCGCTGCTGCGCCGTGATGGGTCCAATCTGGCTGCACGGTGGCAATACGTAGACCCGCTCCGTCACACCGGGGCGTCCTTTTTCGTCCAGAAAACTCACCAGCGCCTCGCCAACCGCCAGCTCGGTAATCGCCGTTTCGATGCTGAACTTGGGGTTTTGCCGCATCGTCTCGGCCGCTGATTTGACGGCTTTCTGATCGCGTGGCGTGAAGGCGCGTAGCGCGTGCTGCACGCGGTTGCCCAGCTGCGCCAGCACCGAATCAGGCACGTCCAGCGCGTTTTGCGTCACGAAATACACGCCGACGCCCTTGCTACGCACCAGTCGCACCACCAGCTCAATGCGCTCAAGCAGTGCCTTGGGTGCATCGGTGAACAGCAGGTGCGCTTCGTCAAAGAAAAACACGATCTTGGGCTTGTCCAGATCGCCCACCTCGGGCAGGTTTTCAAACAATTCGCTGAGCATCCAGAGCAAAAAGGTGGCGTACATGCGCGGCGAGTTCATCAACTTGTCGGCAGTGAGGATATTGATCAAACCGTGCCCTTTGGCATCGGTTTGCATGAAGTCTTCAATGTTGAGCATGGGCTCGCCAAAGAATTGGTCGCCGCCCTGGGCTTCGATCTGCATCAGCCCGCGCTGGATGGCACCAATGCTGGCGGCACTGATGTTGCCGTATTCGGTGGTGAAATCGGACGCGTTGTCACCCACCAGCTGGCACATGGCGCGCAGGTCTTTCATGTCCAGCAGCAGCAGGCCGTCGTCATCCGCGATCTTGAAGACCAGCTGCAGCACGCCCGCCTGGGTCTCGTTCAGATTGAGCATTCGGGCCAGCAACAGCGGCCCCAGGTCGCTGATGGTGGCCCGAACCGGGTGGCCCTGCTCACCATAGACGTCCCACAGTGTGACCGGGGATGCAGCAAATTCAGGAGTGGGGAGCGCGCGCTCCTTGATGATTTTGCCGAGCTTTTCCGACAGAACGCCCGCCTGTGAGATGCCGGTCAGGTCGCCTTTGACGTCAGCCATGAACACCGGCACGCCAATGCGGGAAAAGCCCTCGGCCATGGTCTGCAGCGTGATGGTTTTACCGGTGCCGGTGGCGCCGGTGATCAATCCGTGGCGGTTGGCTTTGTCCGGCCGCAGGAAGCACTGGACGTCGTTGTGCTGGGCAATCAGGATAGGGTCGGCCATGAAACTCTCAAAAAGTACAATTGAACCCGTAGCGTAACGAATTTTTGAAGGACTTCGCGTGGCAGGACACAGTAAATGGGCCAATATTCAGCACCGCAAGGGTCGGCAGGACGAAAAGCGGGGGAAGATCTGGACCCGCATCATCCGTGAAATCACGGTAGCTGCCCGCGCCGGTGGGGGCGACCTGAGCGCCAACCCCCGTCTGCGTCTGGCTGTGGACAAGGCCAAGGCGGCCAACATGCCCGCTGACCGCGTGAAATACAACATCGACAAGGCCACCGGGAATGCCGAAGGGGTGAGCTACGAAGAAATCCGTTACGAGGGCTACGGGATTGGCGGCGCGGCCATCATCGTGGACACCATGACCGACAACAAGGTGCGCACCGTGGCCGAGGTGCGCCACGCCTTCAGCAAAAACGGCGGCAACATGGGCACCGAAGGCTCGGTGGCCTTTCAGTTCAAACATTGCGGCCAGATGATTTTTGCACCTGGTACCAACGAAGACGCCTTGATGGAGGCCTCGCTTGAAGCCGGCGCTCAGGACG
>JAABRC010000264.1 GCA_011391115.1 Candidatus Egaibacter danicus
TCAGGACGTGATCACGGACGACGACGGCGCCATTGAGGTGCTGACTGACCCGGCCGACTTTGAGGTCGTGAAAGCTGCGCTGGAAACGGCCGGATTCAAACCTGAAGTGGCGGGGGTCACCATGCGGGCAGAAAACACCATTGAGCTGGAAGGCGAAGACGCTGCCCGGATGCAGAAATTGCTGGATGTGCTGGAAGACCTGGACGATGTTCAGGAGATCTATCACAACGCTGCACTATGAATATATTGGTATGAATATTTTGGTAATAGGC
>JAABRC010000265.1 GCA_011391115.1 Candidatus Egaibacter danicus
CAGGACCAAAAGCGTCAGCAAGATCTGCAGCGTCAGCAGCAGGACCAAAAGCGCCAGCAAGATCTGCAGCGTCAGCAACAGGACCAACAGCGCCAGCAAGATCTGCAGCGCCAGCAGCAGGACCAAAAGCGTCAGCAAGATCTGCAGCGTCAGCAGCAGGACCAACAGCGCCAGCAAGATCTGCAGCGCCAGCAGCAGGACCAAAAGCGTCAGCAACAGGATCAGCCGCGGCAACGCTCACAGCCTGAACCGAAGGGCAAGGACTACAGGGCCGCACCACAAGATCGGGCCAAAAAAGACAAGGATGCTCAGGAAGCGTATGAGTGGGAGAAAAAAAAGGAGGAGGAGGAGCGTTACCCGAACCGCTAGGGCAAGTAGCCAAAACTTGAAAATTCTGCAGACCGAACCCAAGCTCCAAACCTAACACCCCAGTTCCCGAAACCGTTTGCGAAGCTGAAACAGCTTCATCTGAACATCCTTCAGGTCCGACTGTGTCGCAATTTTCTCGGCCTGCTGAGCCGCCGACATCTCACCATCCAGACGGTGGCATTCCTTCTGATCTTGCAAACTGAGCTGGTTTCGACGGCCCTGCACAGCCAGCTGTTTTGCATCCAGACCAGAGAGTGGGCGAAGAGCTTCCGCAATCATCTCTCGGTGTTGCTCGTGCTGCACGTCAGCGCCAATCTGGACGCGGCCTGACGACTTATTCAGCCCACGCGTCGGTTCCACGTCGATTAGCTTTGCGCCCAAACATGGCGCGTCTGAGTAGACCGTCTTTCCGGCCTCCTGACACTTGAAGACTGTTCTGGACGTCGGTGGGAGCTTTTGCGCATAGCCTTGCATCGCAGCCATCGACGTGCAGATCAAAACAGGGGCTATCAGGAGACGAATATGCATGGCGGTTCATTCCGGGATTGCGACTTTAAGATTCCCTATGCGACATGTCGAGTACCTCGGCACGCCGGATAGCCACTGCATCCCCAGAACGCATTGCCCGAGCTACCGCCTCGCTTGGCGACGCGCTGCACCATGACCTTGGCGCAGATCGGGCATGACGGCGTCGTCACTGCTTTGGGCGATACCGTTTCGGCGGGAGGCGGCTGCGTGGCGCGGGCAGCCGCCGGTGGCTTGATGAGTTTGAACAAGGCATCCCCATCCATCAGCGTGATGTTGCGCCCGCTGGCGAAAGCCTTGGCATCTTCTGTGAAGCGACCGGATGTCACCACAAAACCGCCAGCGGCGCCATTGGCAGCCATCACGCCATAAAGCTCGCGCACCACCGTGACCCCCACGGTGAATGCCTTCCACTGCTTGCACTGGACCAGAAACTTGTCGCCATTTTTGCGCAGTACCAGATCGATGCCGCCGTCGGCACCGCCACCGCCGTTCTCAATCACCTGGTAGCCTTGCTGGCGGAATCCTTCACCGACCAAAAGCTCGAACTCCTGCCAGCTCATGTTGTTCAGCGCACTGGCAGACGAGCTGCCGACCACGCTAGAAACAAGACCTTTCCGTTTGGCCCTGCCGAATGCAGACAGCCCGGCACCAAGCAGACAAATCAACGGCAGCAGGTACTGCCCCACCGACGCAAGTGCCGTGAAAACAGCATGGGTGACCATGGTGCCAGTTTGAACGGTTGAAGCCGCCCCTTGCGTGGCCACGCTGTGCAGCCACAGGTAACAAACCAGCGCCAGTACACACCCTGCCCACCATGGCATCAAGGCGACCAATTCCATCAAGTCCTCTGCGGGACTGCTTTTCTTTCTACGTGCCATTGAGGCTTCTCCCTAAACTGATAATCTTTCTCGGACCATTTTGCGCCACTTCAATGGCACAAACCGTCTTGTGACTTAAATTGACTTGGATCGTTATGCGTGCCGCTGGCTCGGGTCATCCGCATACTGTGAAGCGTCGCAAATATGCACCCACGGCCTCGTTGCAGGACTTTGAAGAGTCTCTTCTTGAAAACTGTATCGACACCTTGCTTTAGGTGGTCACATCGCTTACCGTGACTTAAACCAGTAAACCGTTTCTATTGGGTAAGCGCCGTCGCATATGATGTCTGAAAAAAGAAAGGTTCAGGGTGGGCATGCGCGAGATTCTGCGTTCGTATTTATACATAAGTTTGCTGGGCAGCATGTGTGCCATCTCAGCATCCAAGCTAATGGACACGCTTGAAAACTTGTCAGCTGCGCGACCAGTTGCATGTGCTGCTTCAGCCCGGCTTGCTTGGCAACAAGCTGCGCCCGCGCGTTCAAATTCGAAGTGCAACTTTGAAAATATTTAGATGGCCGTGCAAAATACCGTCGATTTTTACAATCAAAACGCATCTACGTTTTTTTCTGACACGGTCAATGTGGACATGAGCGCGCTCTATGCGCGCTTCCTACAAAGTGTGCCGGTTGCCGGGTTGCTGTTGGATGCAGGCTGCGGTTCCGGTCGGGACGGCAAGGCCTTCCTGGCGATGGGATACCGCGTTTGTGCGTTTGATGCTTCGTCTGCACTTGCCGAAATGGCGACCACGCTGATGGGGCAACCTGTTTCCACGCGCACCTTCGAGCAGGTTGACGAGGTGGCCTGTTACGACGGCATCTGGGCCTGCGCCAGCCTGTTGCATTTGCCTGAATCTGCCTTGCCCGCCGCGTTAGGGCGGCTTTGGACCGCGCTTAAGCCAGATGGCGTTGTTTATGTGAGTTTCAAGCTCGGCGAAGGAGAACGCACACACAACGGTCGGCACTTTACCGACGCGACAGAAGCACGTTTGCGCTTCTGGCTTGCCAAACTGGCTGACGTTGATTCAGTGGAATGCTGGCTCACGCAAGATCAACGGCCAGGGCGGAACGAGAGCTGGCTGAATGCCATCGTTCGGCGGCGCCGTGTGCTGCCCACAAAACTGTTCACGGGCGAACGCGATCACCCCTTTCTTCCGCAGTTGTGCGCGTCCATCGCACAAGCTGATGAAATTGACTTCGCGGTGGCATTCATCAAAGCAACCGGCTTGCGTCTTTTGTTGCGGGATCTGCAGGTGGCACTGACACCTGGGGAAAACAGCACACGGCAACCCGCGCGTCTGCGGGTGGTGACCAGCGACTATCTGGACGTGACCGACCCCGAGGCGCTGCGCCACCTGATGCTGCTGCAAGCGCAGGGCGCGCAAGTTCGGGTGTTTGAAACGCGCGGAAGCAGCTTTCACATGAAGGCCTATCTCTTCGCGCATTTCAACCAAAATCGTCATTTGCACGGGACGGCGTTCATCGGTTCCAGCAACATCAGCCGCACAGCCCTCACCGACGGTCTTGAATGGAACTACCGGGTGGATTACCCGGCAGATGATGGCTTTTTGGAAGCTCGCAACCGCTTTGAAGCCGTGTTTCATGACCCGCGCACCGTGGCCTTAACCGACGCCTGGATTGACGCTTACGAGGCCCGGCGCGTCGCGCCCCTGCGCGTTGTGTCGCCCGGCAGCGATGAAGTCGAAGCGGCTCCAGTCCCCACGGCGATCCAGGTCGAGGCGCTAAACGCATTGGACCTGACGCGTGAGGCGGGCTTTCGGCGCGGTTTGGTCGTGCTGGCTACCGGACTCGGCAAGACGTGGCTGGCCGCATTCGATGCCCAGCAAATGAGTGCGCGCCGTGTGCTGTTTGTAGCGCACCGCGAGGAAATTTTGAACCAGGCGGCAGAGACTTTTCTTCGGATACGCCCGGGCGCACGGGTTGGCTTCTACATGGGGCAATTACGTGACACGCAAGTCGATGTCTTGTGCGCATCGGTGCAAACACTGGGGCGCGCGGCGCATCTGTCGCGCT
>JAABRC010000266.1 GCA_011391115.1 Candidatus Egaibacter danicus
CCTGCCCGATGCGGCCCATACCGATGATGCCCAGCGTGCTGCCATGCACTTCGGCACCGGCAAACATGTCATAGCTCCAGCGGGTCCAATGGCCAGCGCGCAAAAAGTGCTCGCTCTCTGAAATGCGCCGCGCGGTGGCCATCAGCAAGGCAAAACCGAAGTCGGCCGTTGTTTCCGTCAGCACATTGGGTGCATTGGTGCCCAGCACGCGGGCGGCGGTCATGGCGTCCAGATCAAAGTTGTTGTAGCCAACGGCCATGTTGGCGCAGATTTTCAGGTGCGGACAACCCGCCAGCACCTCGGTGTCGATGCGCTCGCCGCCGGTAGTGAACACGCCCACTTTGTCACGCAGTTTTTCAGTTATCTGCGTTTTGGACCACAACACATCTGTGGGGTTGGATTCAACATCAAAGTGTTGCTGAAGACGCTCGATGACTTCGGGGAAGATGGCTCGCGCCACCAGGATACGGGATCTGTTCATCGTATTCAGGCGTTGGTGGTGATCTCGAACACCTGACGCAGATAGGCCAGGTATTTTTCGTCGTCACACATGTTTTTTGAGGGCGTGTCAGACAGCTTGGCCACAGGCTGGCCGTTGCAGCGCACCATCTTGATGACGATTTGCAGCGGCTCGTAGCCCAGGTCGTTGGTGAGGTTGGTGCCAATGCCAAATGCCAGCTGGCAGCGGCCACGGAACTGCTGATAGAGTTCAATGGTTCGCGGTACGGTCAGGCTGTCGCTGAAGATCAGCGTCTTGGTCCGCGGATCAACCCTGTTCCTGGCATAGTGGTCAATCATGCGCTCGCCCCAACTGAAGGGGTCGCCGCTGTCATGGCGGGCACCATCAAAGAGCTTGCAGAAATACAGGTCAAAGTCGCGCAGGAATGCTTCGATGCCGTACACATCACTCAATGCGATGCCCAGGTCGCCCCGATACTCCTTGGCCCACGACTCGAAACCATAGATCTGGCTATCACGCAGCCGGGGCCCCAGCGCCTGGCAGGCCTGCAGATACTCATGAGCCATCGTGCCCAGCGGGGTCAGGCCCAGTTTCATCGCGAACAAAACATTGCTGGTGCCCGCCAGCTGCCCGGCAACACCGGCCATGCCACCGGGGCTTTGCGCCGTGCCCAGCCGAACACTCAGCACACGCAAAACCTCTTCATGCCACGCCTTGCTGAAACGCCGCCGCGTGCCGTAATCAGCGATCTTGAGGTCACTCAACCCTGCCGAACGCAGCTGGCCGACTTTGGTATCGAGCCGCTTGCGGCCTTCCACCAGATCAGGCAGTTTCTGCGTGTTGCGAAAGTAGACTTCGTTGACGATAGCCAGTACCGGAATCTCGAACAGGATGGTGTGCAGCCACGGTCCGCGAATGGTGATGTCGATCTCGCCTGTTGGCAGCGCCGTGACGGTGATGTATTTCTCGTTCAGGCGGAACAGACCGAGAAAGTCCACAAAATCACTCTTGATGAACCGCATGGACCGCAGGTAGTTCAGTTCTGCATCCTGAAAGTGCAGACTGCACAGCGAGCGGATCTCTTCACGAATCTCGCTGGCAAACGGGGCCAGATCAAAGCCTGGGCCACCCGCTGCCGGTGTGGCGTGGGCATTGCGGCACTTGAACTTGTACTCCACCTGCGCACCGGGGAACTGATGCAGCACCACCTGCATCATGGTGAATTTGTAAAGGTCCGTATCGAGAAGGCTGGTGATGATCATCGTCAATCCAGCCAGTGCGTGAAGTCCTGTACACCCACGCGTGGCGTGTGAAAAGTATTCACGACGTGGGTGGCGTCGGCATAACCCAGCGCCAGGCCGCAGACCAGCATCTCGTCCGCTCCGGCGCCAATGTGTGGCAGGATGATCTTCGCGAAGCCGTTCCATGCTGCCTGCGGACAAGTATCCAACCCATGCCCCCGCGCGGCCACCATGATGTTCTGCAAAAACATGCCGTAGTCCACCAGTGAGCCGCGTCCCATGACACGGTCAATGGTGAACATCATCCCCACCGGCGCATCAAAAAACCGGTAGTTGCGCTGATGCTGCGTGTGCATCTTGTCCTTGTCGCCCTTGCCAATGCCCAGCAGACCATACAGACCCCACCCGTTCTCGCGGCGGCGGTCAATATAGGGGCTGACCCATTTCTCCGGGTAGTAGTCGTAGGCTTCCCTGTACTCGGCGGCCAGTTCCGGATTGGCACGGATGGCGTCATGGGCGGCACAAACCTTGTCGCACAGCGTGTCGCGACTGCCACCCTGCAATACGTACACCTTCCACGGCTGGGTATTGGTGCCGCTGGGCGCACGGCTGGCGACCTGCAGCAAGTGCTCAATCGTGTCGCGGCTCACAGGCGCCTGTGTGAACGCACGAACCGACATGCGTGAGGTGATGGCAGCGTCCACCGCTACGGCCTGATCTGTGGCCAGATTCATTTCATTCATGACGGTCATTGCGAAGTTTCTCCAGAACAGTTTTGAGTGGGGGTGGCAAAAGAACAGGCCGGCGGGTGACTTTGTCTACATACACATGAATGAAATGGCCTTTGGCAGCAGTGAATTCTTCACCCCGCGCAAACAGTCCCACCTCATAGCGCACGCTGGATTCTCCGAGCCGGGCCACGCGGATACCCGCTTCCACCAGCTGCGGAAACGCCAGCGGCGCAAAATAGCTGCATTGGGTTTCAACCACCAGCCCGATGGTCTCACCCTGGTGGATGTCCAGCACGCCCTGCTCGATCAGGTAGGCGTTCACAGCGGTATCAAACCAGCTGTAATAAACGACGTTGTTCACATGGCCGTAGGCATCGTTGTCCATCCAGCGTGTGCTGATGGTACGAAACACCTTGTAGCTGCTGCTGTGTTCAGGCACGGGCCTTGCTGACCCGGCATTGCTGTTTTCTTTGCTCATGAACGGCGATTTTGCCAGCGCTGCCAGTAACTCATCGCCACCTGGTAAGTATTCATCTGAACTTGCACTGTTTCGGCAATGTTCACACCATAACCGCCCGCCATGGCAAAGGCCAGCGGAACGTGACGCTGGAAACACCAGTCAAATACACGCCGGTCCCGCGCTTCCAGACCGTCATAAGTCAGTTTGAGGCGCCCCAGGCGGTCTCTTTCAAACGGGTCGGCACCGGCCAGGTAAATAACCAGCCCCGGCACGAACCGGTGTGCCAGTTCGTCCAGCGCCCCTTCCAGGGCGTGCAGGTAGTCCACATCACCGCAGCCGTCCGGCAACGCCACGTCCAGATCACCATCGACCTTGCGAAACGGGAAATTCCGCTCACCGTGAATCGATAACGTGAAAACGCTGGGATCCCCGGCAAAAATACTCGCTGTGCCGTTGCCCTGATGCACATCCAGATCAATCACCGCCACCAGCAAGGGCTCACGGTGATTTCGACTCCACTCTGCCTGCGCAACGCGCGCTGCAACGGCAGCATCGTTGAACACACAAAAGCCTCCGCCCTTTTCCGCGCTGGCGTGGTGGGTGCCACCCGCCATGTTGGCGGCCACGCCCTCTGTCATGGCAGCACGCACGGCGGCCACTGTGGCCCCAGCCGAACGTCGGGAACGTTCCACCATGGCTTCGCTCCATGGAAAACCGATCTCGCGCATGGCGGCAGACCCTACAGAGCCGCTAGTGATGGCATCGATGTAGGCAGGTGTATGTACCAAAGCCAGTTCGCCGTCACTGGCCCGCGGCGCCTCCAGCTGGTTCACCAGCGGCAGTTCCCGCGCCACACGATCACGCAGCAGGCTGTACTTGGCCATTGGAAAGCGGTGGCCCTCTGGCAG
>JAABRC010000267.1 GCA_011391115.1 Candidatus Egaibacter danicus
CCTCGGGCGTTGTTAGCGAAGGCGCCGGCGAAAACATCTTCGTCATCAAAAACGGCGTCATCTACACGCCCGACCTGTCGGCTGGCGCACTCAACGGCATCACCCGCAACACGGTGTTCCACATCGCCAAAGACCTGGGGCTGGAGATCGTGCAAAAGCGCATCACCCGCGACGAGGTCTACATCGCCGACGAAGCCTTCTTCACCGGCACCGCCGCCGAAGTGACCCCCATCCGCGAACTCGACCGCATCGAGCTCGGCAAAGAAGACTACGTGGGCAGCCGCGGCCCCATCACCGAAAAGATCCAGAGCGCGTTCTTCGACATCGTCGGTGGCCGCAACCCCAAATACGCCCACTGGCTCACGCAGGTTTAAGGTCCACCATCATGAGCAACGCCGCCAGAGAACTGACCGCCAAAGACCTCAACGCCCACGGCGGGGTGTTCTGCCCCAGCCCGCTCGCCGACATGAAGATCTGGAACACCCACCCCAAGGTGTACTTGGACGTGGCCAAAACCGGTGAAGCGCGCTGCCCGTATTGCGGTACGGTGTACCGGTTGAAGGCGGGGGAGAGTGTTGGGCATGGGCATTGATGAAGTTGGGTTGCCTGCCAAACACCATGAGGCGGGCAACTCCACTGCCCGCCCCTTTGTCTACCTAATCCCGACAGAATCCTTTGACCCTGATAGCGGTGGGATCATTTGTCTGCACAGGCTTTGCCACGAACTCAATTCCCTGGGTCATAAAGCCTACTTGGTCAAAATGAGTCGCTCGATGGAGATCAGCTCCAATGAGATATGGCGGCCGTTTTTCAAAGTACTGGCCCATTCGTGGATACGGCTTGACCGTCTTCGACGGCAAGGCGAATGGAACACCCCAACACTTTCTCAAAAGCAAGCCTTTAAACTGGCGCAGCAAGACCACGTCATCGTGGTTTATCCAGAAATGGTTTTTGGCAATCCGCTGAAGTCAAAGAACGTGGTGCGTTGGCTTCTGCATGCACCTGGGTTCCATGCCGGCAAGACAGGTTATGGCTTCAACGAATTCCACATCCAGTACAACAATGCGCTACCGCGCATGGAATTCCCCGGGTGCCATCTGTCACAGCACTTCCTGCCTGTGCGCTACGCGCCCCTTGATCTTTATGCGCGCCAGGATCAAAACACCCAGCGGCGCGAAGGCTATGCCTACTTGGTTCGCAAAGGAAAGGGAAAGCCGCCGGTACATAACGAGAGTTGGGTGTGTATAGACGGTCTGTCTCATGAAGAATCGGCATCGATACTCGGTCGCGTAACGCACTTCGTGTCATACGACCCGTACACCGCTTTTTCCCGCTTTGCAGCCCTGGCCGGATGCGTATCAATAGTGGTTCCCGATGTGGGCGTCAGCAAGACGCAGTGGTACCCCAACCCAGAAGACAGACTTGGCGTGGCGTACGGTTTTGACGATACAGAACACGCGACATCAACCCGCCACCTCTTGCTAGAGCGCATGAGAAAAGAACAGGATGACGTGACAGATCATGTTCGAAGATTCGCTCAAGAAACACAGACTTACTTCACCAACCGCCAGCCCTACGACTTCTTTCGCCGGGCATAGAAGCTCAGTACAGCAGCGATCACAAAGTCCTGTTCTGCAGTGCTCATACCGTAATACAGAGGCAAACGCAGCAGGCGCTCGCTTTCCAGGGTGGTGAAGCGATCATGACCTGAGAAACGCCCATGCTGCACCCCTGCATTGGCAGCATGCAGCGGAACATAATGAAAAACAGCGTGAATTTGTTGAGCTTTGAGTTCCGCCAGCAATTCTGTTCGCTCTGCCAGATCAGCCACCTTGAGGTAGAACATATGCCCGTTGTGCGTACAGTGCTCAGGCACGGTAGGCAATGCCACATGATAGGCAGACACCAAGCTCCTCAATTGATCTGCATAACGGTTCCAGAGAGTCAGGCGAGCCTCCATGATGTCCGTCATGGACTCGATCTGGCCCCATAAGTACGCCGCCTGGATTTCACTCGGCAAGTAACTGCTGCCAATGTCGACCCACGTGTATTTGTCCACCTCGCCACGAAAGAACTGGCTGCGATTGGTGCCCTTCTCACGTATCACCTCTGCACGAGCTACAAATTGTTGGTCGTTGATAACCAACAAGCCGCCTTCCCCGCCGCTGGTGAGGTTCTTGGTCTCATGAAAGCTAAAGGCCGCCAAGTGTCCTATCGAGCCTGCCTGCCTGCCACGGTAGGTCGAAGTCACGGCCTGCGCTGCGTCCTCCACCACATACAGCCCATACCGGCTGGCAATGTCCATGATGGAATCCATCTCGCACACGACCCCAGCGTAATGGACCGGCACGATGACGCGGGTTCGGGAGGTGATCGCAGCCTCGATCAGTGCCTCATCCATGTTCATGGTGTCAGGCCGTACGTCGACGAACACAATCCTGGCGCCGCGCAGCACAAAAGCATTCGCTGTGCTGACGAAAGTGAAGCTGGGCATGATCACTTCGTCGCCCGGCTGAATGTTCAAAAGCAGCGCCGCCATTTCCAGCGCGTGGGTGCACGATGGTGTTAGCAAGGCCTTGGAGCAACCCAGAGTAACCTCAAACCACTGCTGGCACTGCAAGCCGAAAGGACCATCGCCTGACATCTTGGCGCTGCGCATGGCTTGAAGCACATGCACATCTTCACGTCCGCTGTAGGGGGGCCGGTTAAAAGGAATGAACACGTTTAGGCTCCTGCCAAGTATTGGGCTTCCAGTTCTAACAGATCGCGACTCCTAGTCTTTACGCGGCGCGCCGGATTGCCCGCGTACACCCCCCAAGGCTGGGTGCTCTTGCGCACGAGGGACATAGCACCCACAGAGCAGCCTTCGGCGATCAACACACCAGGCAAAATCACAGAGCCCGCGCCTACGATGACGTGCCTGCCCAGATGCACGGCGGCTTTGAACTCGCTCTTGAAACGTGCAGGCACGGTAGGGTTGGTCATACTGTGTCCCAAATAATCATCAGACTGGCTGAACACCTGCACGTGATAGGCCAAGCCGGCGAAGTCTTCCAGCGTGACGCCGGGCTCGCCGCCCGCCACCAGGCAGAACGGCGCGATGTGCACATTGCGGCCCAGCACCACCCGGCCGGAGACCACGCAGAAGTCGTCAATGCGCGAGTGATCACCGATCTCCATCGCCTCGCAGTTGTACAGACTAGCTTTGTCACTGATGAGCACATTGCGGCCCAACCGCCCAAATCCCATCTGACTTAGTTGACTGTCAGACAAATACGCCATTGACCATCCCGGTTGCTGAAGGAGGAGCAAATGTACACGAGGGGCTCACAGGACCAGCAGATCCAATCGGACGTGCAAAAGCCGGCATGCAATGACCTGGGTACAGAAGCTCACGGGCGTGTCCGAATTTTTGTGTAAACGGGTCGGACTTCAGTTGACGGAGATGCGGTCTCCGAACTGAATGGTAAATCGGGTCAGTGCAGCCTTCCAATCCCGGATGGGCATGGTCCACTTCTGGCTGATGTTGCGCAGGGCCAAGTAGAACAGTTTGGTCAACGCCTCATCGCTGGGGAAGGAGCCCCGGTTCTTGCTCAGCTTTCTTAGGCCCATGTTCACCGACTCGATGGCGTTGGTCGTGTAGATGACCTTGCGGATTTCCGGTGGGTAATCAAAGAACGGCGTCAGCCTGCTCCAGTTCCTGCGCCAGGACTGGCCGATGGGCAGATAGTCGGAATCCCACTTGGCCTCGAATTCGCCCAGGCGCATCTCGGCCTCTTCGGCAGTGGCGGCCTGGTAG
>JAABRC010000268.1 GCA_011391115.1 Candidatus Egaibacter danicus
CAGGCCGCGAGCACGAGCGTCACCGCAACAAACGCCAATGCCTTGAAACCGCTTTGGCGCTGTGAAACCCATTGATCAAACATGCAATTCCCCCGGATGTTCTTTTGATTGGGCACCGAGACTGGCGCACCCCATTCACCTATTCATGGCCAAATTGGCTGGTGTGAATCATTGACACACGCCCGATATCACTGAGTGGCGCGCACCAGGCGCACGTAAATGGAAGGAGGATAGTAAGAGCCAGAACCTCCATGTAATGGAGGGGAATATTCACCATTGCGCATGGTCGCAATTACATTTCCGTCATTGAAGCTGACAAAATAGGCCTTGTCGATATGAGATAAATCGATGGTAGACGACCAAAAGCCACTGTAGTAGTAGATTTTACTGAAGGGCGTATCGGGAAAAGCGACGCTGTCGATCGCAGGCGACGCGCATCTTCGGTCCACGATGCTGGCCAGTTCCTTCACATTGGGTAGGCGCCAGCCGCTGGCGGCTTGCGCCAAAGCCATGGCTTGTTCATGGTAGACCACGGTGGGAGTCCCAACGCAACCAGCCCCGTTCCAGGTCTGGCCCAGGCTGCAGCGCGCCCAGATGAGCCTGGTTTGGGTATCAGCGACTTCCGCGCCATTGGCGACGAACCGCCCGAGAGTGACGGGACAGGCTGCTTGGGCGGACCACGCAACAACAGCCAGAACGATTGCCAAAGAAGATTTGAATTTCATGGGAATTCCTTGATGGGATCTGTGTTTTTGTCAGATCTCTGCATTCACGCAAGTCGGCGGCCATTCGGTCAGCGACCGTCTGGAAGGATGAAAACCGATCGAATACAGCAACAGGCCCGAAGCGCCTTCATCCGCCACCGCGAACCAATCGAACGTGCCCCGGGATGTTACGGACAGATCCTCCAATGGTGGCAAGGACATCGCTAAATCTGACATAGATACCAAACCCATTAATACCGACCTCAGCGGTAGAAGTCCAAAATTCTCTTTTCAAATAGTCTTGCGGGATATTGGGAAACCAGTCGGTGTTGATAAACATGTTGTTGCCATAGTCCACGATGCTGTGCAACTCTTCCGGGGTGGGCAAGCGCCAATCGGCGTAGCCACACAGCGCAATGCTGTTGACGTAATTTTTGTACCCCACGCTGTTGCTGGCATCGGCGATCTCGGCCTGAGTGGGATTGACGTAGTGGCCTGCAGTGATCCCTATTTGCGGCTGGGTTGGGTCATCGTAGTTTGTGTAGTCATTGCTGCCCGCGCGCAGGCCGCTGGCCGTTTTGCCTTCCCAGATCAAACCGGTCACGTTGTCTTTCACGCATTCGGTGCGCGCGTAGTTGCCGCCCGATGCGTTGGGCATTTCGCTGTAACTCATGGGGTTGATGGCGGCGCGGTGTCCATCTTGCTGGCTGTTGAACGCAATGGCACCGGTGCTGCTGCAAGCCACCAGGGGACCAACACCAGCTTGAAAGCACTGCTGATCGGTTACCCCGGTGTGGGGCAACGTCAACGTATTGAAAACGTAGTAGCCAATGCCTTCATAGCGGTATTGCGGCAAGGTGTTGACCACCGTGTCGCGCTCGCCAGCGCTGTTGGAATAGAAGTGAAAACCCTTGCTCAATTGGTAGAGACGGTACAGAGGGATGAACTGGTTGCCCGCCACCTGGCTGGCGTAATACGCCACACCCTCGTAGTTGAATTGCGGCAGGCTGGCCATCACCATGGTTTTTTCGTCTTCGCTGATGGTGTAGAAGTGCACGCCGGTTTGCGTGTTGTAGAAGCGGTGGACGGGGCTCAGGCCGGTGTCGCTCACGCTGCTGGCGTAAAACGCGGCGCCATCCAGTTTGAAAGTCGGCACGCTCGCCAGCACAGCTTCTTTTTCGCCCTCATTGGCTGTGTAGAAATGGGCCAATGTCCGGGTGTTGAAAAAGCGCCAGACAGTGACCAACGTGGCGCTGGTGGCGGCTTTGGTTGTGCCTTTTTTACCCGTTTGGGTGACAGGTTGGCCGGCCGTTTCAGCCGCCGCGCGTGTCAACTCGGCGCTGTTGAGTTCGGCGCCCTTTTTGAGCATTGCTTGGGTTTGCGCGCCGGAGGGCAAAGGATTGGCAGAAGTTGCCGAGCCTTGGGCAGGGGCCACCTGGGGAGCCTCTGCGCTGCTTGTCTTGCCTCCTCCACAAGCTGATAGGGCCAGCGAGAGCGCTAAACAGCCCAGCGGGTTGAAGGCACCTTTGGACCGGAGAACTGTTGTCAAAGTCATGTTGTTTGTCCTGTGTTTTCGTGGGCCACGAGCCCCGAATCGAATACCCAAAAAACCAGAGGCGCTGCGCGCTCCCCATACTGACTTTCACTCACCAGAACAATGGCGTGGCTTTCATGCTGTTCACCTTCATGTTCCAAGTGTTGTTTGCAACCCATCAGGGCTCAATGCGAACCAGCCGCGTGCCCAAGATCACGGCCCGACTCTCTGGAACCGTGTTGCCAAAGAAGAAATAGGACATCCAGGCCGCGAATGAGTTGAATACATTCGGGGTGGACGACCATATGCGGGCGTATGCGCTGGGAAATGCGTTCAGATCAATGCCCACACCGGTCCAGGTGTCCAGTTGGCTGGGGTCGATCAGGCTGCCAACCTCCTTGATGTTGGGCAGCCGCCAACCCGGTGCGTTGCTGGCAAGTTGCCAGGCATCGAGATGGGTGGATCCACCGGAATAAGAGCCCGTGCAAGCACCGCCGCTCCAGGTCAGCGACTCCAGGCAGCGCCTCCAGGTCAAACCGGTCGCCCTGTCAATCACGGCGTTGTCAGGGCCGTCTCCGGTGTAGGGCACCGTGGCGATCAGGTAGCGGGGGCCGCTCCACCGGGCGCCGCGCACCAAGCGCACAGGCAATGCGACGCTTCGCAAGGCGGCGCTCTGTGAGCCCGTTGCAAAGTCGATGACCATGGTGTGTTCGCCATCTTGCAAGGTCTTGCCCGGGCTGCTGGTCCAGTACCTCAAGGCCTGTGCGTTGGGAAAGTCGGCGATCGTGATCAGGGGCCCGGCGCCAGCACCAGGACCAACACCAAAGTTGACGAGCCCGTGCAGCTCTTCCGCTGTTGGAATGCGCCAGTCGCTGTACCCGCACAGATTCAACAGCCTGACCGCAGTGACATAACCCCCCACGTCTCCCTCCCGGCCATCGCCGAAATAGGTGTGGGCGTTGCTCCCCCCGCGCCATCCCTCAGCTTCCTTGCCCTCCCAGATCAGGCCCGTCACATCGTCTTTCACGCAGCTGGTCTTTGGGTTGGCGCCCACCACGCTGTAGCTCATGGTGTTGATGCCCCTGCGGTGTCCGTCTTGTTGCGGGTTCAGATCAAGTGACGTACCACCCGTGAGAATTTGCTGAAGCGTGGGCGTGCAGGTCACCAATGCATCGCTGCCCACTTTGTAGCACTGGCTGCTGGTGATCCCGGTGTGGGGAATGGCAGGCGTCTGCCAGTCGCCACCGAGCACGTAGTAGCCCACGCCCTCGTAGTTGTACTGCGGCAGCGTGGCGATGATGTTGTCTCGCTCGGCGGCGCTGTTGCTGTAGAAGTGGAAGCCCTTGGCGGCGTAGAAAAAGCGGTACAGCGGCGTGTAGCCGGTGCCGGGCAAGGTGCTCGCGTGGTAGGCCACTCCTTCGTAGTTGAACTGCGGCAGCGTGGCCGCCACGTGGGCTCGCTCGGTTTCGCTGATGGTGTAGAAGTGCACGCCGGTGGCGGAGTTGTAGAAGCGGTGCACTGGGCTCAGACCGGGTATGGCCGTGCTGCTGGC
>JAABRC010000269.1 GCA_011391115.1 Candidatus Egaibacter danicus
CTGCCCGCGCTCATGCTGATGTTCAAAGTGGCCAGAAAAGCCAGGACACTGGAGGACTTGGCGCGCCACATAGGTGTTGATGCCGCCAAGCTACGCTCCCAGGTCGAGGCGGCCAATGCGGCGGCACGGGGCGAGCGCGAGGACGCTTTCGGCAAGTCGGCCGACATGCGTCAGGAGCTCAAGCACGGCTCATTCTTCGCGATCGACATTTCGATCGACCAGAAAATGTTTCCGCTGGCCACGCTCACGTTGGGTGGCCTGCAGGTCAACGAGCTTGATGGGCATGTGCGCAATGAGCAGGGCCAGGACATCGCGGGTCTGTTTGCGGCTGGTCGCACGGCCATCGGGCTGGCTTCGTCCCGCTACGTCAGCGGTCTCTCGCTGGCCGACTGTGTTTTTTCTGGTCGACGCGCCGGGCGTGCAGCAGCAGGCGAATGAATGTACCGATGAGCAGTTGTTTGAATGGACCAATGAGGTGAATGTTATGACAGCACGGTTAAAAGACAAAGTGGCGCTCGTGACTGGCGGCGCCAGCGGTGTGGGTCTGGAGGTTGTCAAGCTGTTCCTGGCCGAAGGTGCCAAGGTGGCCATCAGTGACATCAATGCTGAGGCTGGCGAGACACTGGCCGCCGAGTTGGGTGAGCGTGCCCTGTTTGTGCGCCATGACGTGACCAGTGAGAGCGACTGGACAACAGCAATCAAGGCTGTGCAGCAACGCTTTGGATGCCTCAACGTGCTGGTCAACAACGCCGGTATCCTGATCGCTGGCGACATGGAGAGCGGCCGCATCGAGGACTTCCGCCGGCTGTTGCAGGTGAACGCCGAATCGGTCTTTATTGGCTGCCAACAGGGTATCGCGGCGATGAAGGCGCAGGGCGGCAGCATTATCAACATGGCCTCGATTTCATCCTGGTTGCCGGTGGAGAACTATGCTGGCTACAGTGCCACCAAGGCCGCAGTTTCGGCGCTGACACGCGCTGCAGCATTGAAATGTCGCAAGCAAGGTTATGGGATCCGCATCAATTCGATCCACCCTGATGGGATTTACACGCCGATGATGGCGGCTACTCTGCCCACGGGCGTGACCAAGGAGATGGTGTTACACGATGCCCAGCGCAACCGCGGTGGCCGTGCCTACATGCCCGAGCGCATTGCCCAGTTGGTTCTGTTTTTGGCTTCGGACGAGTCCAGCGTGATCAGTGGCAGCGAACTGCACGCTGACAACGCCATTCTGGGTATGGGGCTTTGACCATGGGCACCGTTTCCACATCTCGCTACCACGCGCTGCACGTCAGTGCGGTGATTGAAGAGACGCACGATGCAAAGTCCTTCGTCTTCGACGTGCCGACCGAGTTGGCTGAAGTCTATCGCTACAAGCCGGGTCAGTTCCTGACGCTTCGCTTGCCGGTAGAAGGTCGTCATGTGCCGCGCTGTTATTCGATGTCGAGCGCGCCGATGGTGGACGGTGCCTTGCGTGTGACTGTCAAGCGCGTCCAGCAGGGACGCGGCTCGAACTGGATGTGCGACAGGCTCAAAATCGGTGACCCTGTTGAGGTGATGCCTCCCGCCGGTGTCTTCACGCCGCGCTCGCTGGACGGCGATTTTTTGTTGCTGGGGGGCGGCAGTGGCATCACGCCTGTGCTCTCCATCCTGCGCTCGGCGCTGCTGCAAGGCCAGGGCCGAATCACGCTGCTTTACGCCAACCGCGACGAACGCTCGGTCATTTTTCGTGACGAACTAAAGGCACTGGCGGCAGCCCATCCGTCCAGGTTGCAGGTGATTCACTGGCTTGATTCCGTGCAAGGCATTCCCTCGGTGGCGCAACTGGCCGAACTGGCCAAGCCGTTTCGCTCGGCACAGGCCTTCATTTGTGGCCCCGGTCCGTTCATGGATGCGGCCGTCGCCGCGCTGCAAGCGGTTGAGATGGCTACCGAGCAGATTCATGTGGAGCGTTTTGCCTCCCTGCCTGACGAGGAAGACACGGCCGCGCTGAACGCCACGGTCGCCGCCGAAGCGCCTGCGCCCACGGTTGACGAGGCCGAAGTCGAGCTCTCACTCGATGGCGCCGTGCACAAGATTTACTGTGGTGGCGGCCAGACCCTGCTGGATGCCGCCTTGGCGGCTGGCATCAAGGCGCCCTATTCCTGTCAGGCCGGCATGTGTGCGTCTTGTATGTGCCAGGTGGTGGAGGGCAGCGTGCACCTGCGCCACAACGAAGTGCTGGACAAAAAAGACCTGGCCAAGTCCTGGACGCTGGCCTGTCAGGCCGTGCCGACCAGCGCGCGTTTGCGTATCAAGTTTCCGGAGTGATCAAATGAGTTCAAACACAGTCTCGGCGCCCGCGCCTGTAACTTTGCCTGCCACCTTGCCGGCATTGATTCGCCAGGCTGCGGCGCAGTTTCCGCAGCGTGCTGCCATTGTGGACGAGGGTCGCTCGATCAGCTACGACGAGCTACTCGCTGCCAGCGAAACCGTCGCGCGCGCCCTGATTGCCCAAGGTGTTTTGGCGGGTGACCGGGTCGCCATTTGGGCGCCCAACGTGCATGAGTGGATTCTGGCAGCCTGTGGTGCGCATGTTGCCGGTGCCGTGCTGGTGCCTCTCAATACCCGCATGAAGGGGGCTGAAGCCGCCGACATTCTGGCACGCAGCGGTGCCAGGGTTCTGTTTTGTATCGGTGATTTTCTGGGCCAGTATTACCCGGCGCTGTTGACCGATCAACGCCCAAGCACGCTCGAGCACATAGTGGTGCTGCGAGAAGGTTTTCGCGAGACACCCGCGCAAGCCGGTGACATGGGTTGGAGCGACTTCCTGGCGACAGGCCGTGCGGTTGATCGACAACGCGTGTTGGAACGGGAGCAGGCCTTGAGCGCTGACAGCACCGCCGACCTGATGTTCACCTCAGGCACCACCGGTCGCCCCAAAGGCGTGATGGCGGCGCACGGACCGACGATTCGCGCTTTTTATGCCTGGTCGGAGGTGGTGGGCTTGGGGGAGGGTGATCGTTACCTGATCGTCAACCCCTTCTTCCATACCTTTGGTTACAAGGCGGGCTGGGTGGCGGCCTTCATTCGTGGTGCCACGGTGTATCCCGAGCAGGTGTTTGACGCAGAAAAGGTGCTCACGCGTATCCAGCGCGACCGCATCAGCTTCATGCCCGGGCCACCGACACTGTTTCTGACGATGCTGGGCCATCCGGGACTAAAGAATTTTGATATTTCCTCGCTGCGTGCCACGGTCACCGGGGCAGCCACGGTGCCGCCGGTGCTGATTGCCCGCATGCGTGATGAGCTTGGCATCGCGAACGTGACCACCGCCTATGGCCTGACCGAATGTGGCGGCTGCGCCACCGTGTGTGACCCTGGCGACAGCATTGAAACCGTCGCTGGCACCTGTGGCCGCGCGTTGCCGGGTACCGAGGTGTGTTGTGCCGACGAGCAAGGCGCCCGCGTGCCGCCCGGCCAGCCTGGCGAGGTGTTGCTGCGCGGTTACCACGTCATGCAGGGATATTTCGATGATCCCAAAGCGACGGCTGAAGCGATTGATGCGGACGGTTGGCTGCATACCGGCGATGTGGGCGTGCTCGATGAGCGCGGCTATTTGCGCATCACCGACCGCCTCAAGGACATGTTCATCGTGGGCGGTTTCAATGTGTATCCGGCAGAGGTCGAGCGCTTGCTGAGCCCGCATCCGGCCATTGCCCAGGTGGCGGTGATTGGTGTTCCTGATGAGCGCATGGGTGAAGTGGGGTGTGCTTGCGTCGTGCTGCGTGCAGGATCCGTTCTCACG
>JAABRC010000270.1 GCA_011391115.1 Candidatus Egaibacter danicus
AAAGCTGCTGGTTTCAACATTGGCCGCCGCAGCCGCCTCGGAGGGCGCAAGTGTGTGGCGCTGGCCAAACCAGGCCAGCAGGACCTGGATGAAAGCAAAAATCAACCCCAGAACGCCCAACCAGGGGTGCAGCATGTACAACACTACCAGATAGATGGGGGCCCATGGCGCATCAAAAAAAGCAAAAATGCCTTGCCCAGTCAGGAACTGGCGAACCTGCACCAGGTCGCTGAATGAGCGCGCCGGCGAGGTGCCCGCCTGACTCAAATGGGATTCGAAACTGGCATTGAACACTTGGGTGCCGAGGCGGTCGTCCAGCCGCAGCCCGGCACGCACCAGCACACGCGAGCGCAGCCACTCGGCAACGGCCATCACGCCAAACAAAGCCAGTGTCAGGAGCGACATGGCGAGCAGTGTCAGTTCGCTTTGGCTGCTCAGCACCCGGTCGTAAACCTGCAGCATGTACAGCGTGGGTGTCAGCATGAGCAAATTGGCCAGCATACTGTAGAAGCCGGCGATCAGGAATTCATGTCTGAAAGTCCAAAGCGTGGCAGTGAGTTCACTGCGTTTGAAAAAAGCCGGTGTTTTCATTGGAATTTCGCTTCCGGTTGAGGCTTGATGGCACTTTTGGTGGCTGGCGATGCAACCTGACTGGCTTGCGATTTATTGGCTTTGGCGAGTTCGGCCAGCACTTCGTCTCTGGGACCAAAGGCAAGGCTTTGTCCGTCTTGCAGGATGAGGATTTTGTCGGTCACGGACAGCACGCTGGTTCGGTGCGTCATGACCACAAACGTGGTGCCACGCGATTTGCGCTGGGTGATGGCACTGGCAAGCGCTGTATCACCAGAATCATCCAGGCTGGAGTTGGGTTCATCAAGCACCACGAACACCGGGTCGCCATAAAGGGCACGTGCCAGGCCAATGCGTTGACGCTGTCCGCCCGAAAGCATGGCGCCGTCGCGTCCTGCCGGGCTGTCGTAGCCTTTGGGCAGGGCCATAATGGTTTCATGCAGCCCCACGGCGCGCGCGGCAGCCTCAATTTTGGCTGGATCAGGCTCCCCAAAGCGTGAGATGTTTTCCGCCAAGCTGCCGTCAAAGAGCTCCACGTCCTGGGGCAAATAGCCAATGCTCGGGCCCAGTTCTGCCTTGTTCCAGGTGTAAACGTCGGCACCATCCAGGCGTACTTTGCCACTGATGGCTGGCCACAATCCGACCAACAGGCGGGCCAGTGTGGTCTTGCCCGAGGCCGAGGAGCCGATCACCGCCAGAACCTCGCCGGGCTGTAGTGCAAAGCCGACCCCTTTCAGGATCGGAACTTGTGATGCTGGTGCAGCGGCCACCACATTTTCTACCGTAAGGTGTCCCTTTGGCGCGGGCAGCGCCATGGCAGGCGGATGAACCGGGATGGCGCCGAGAAATTGGTCCAGGCGGGTCCAGGCCTCGCGGGCATTGATCACAGATTGCCATTGGGTCACGATTTGAACCAAGGGTGCCAGCACTCGGCCACCCAATATGGAGGCGATGATCATCATGCTGGCGCCGCCATTGAGTTCGTTGCGCAGCAACAACCAGGCGCCCAGTCCCAGCATCATGGAACTGGTGACCATTTGTAAGAATTTGGAAGCAGATTGAAACACACCACCTGCGTCTGAGGCAGTGGCTTGCAGCTTGAGAAACTCACCTTGTTTGTCTATCCAGCGTTGGTGTATGTCGCGCAACATACCCATTGATTCGATGACCTGCGCGTTGCGCAAGGAGCCATCGGCGTACTGTTGGGCCGCAATGGCACTCCGGTTGGCCTCCAGCAACGGCGGCTGTGTGCTGCGCTGGTTGAGCCAGGCGATGAAGGTCTGAATCAGGGCCGCGGCCACCGCCGCCCAACCAAGCAACGGGCTCATGGCAAATATCAGGATCAGAAACAGCAATGCCACTGGCGCGTCCATGCACGCGATCAGCACGGGGGCATCAAGAAATTCGCGCACGGTGCGAAAGTCGTTCATGGGTTGGGCGGTACCGCCGGCATGGCGCTTGAGTTTGGCTTCAAAGATGGCTTGAAAGATCCGTCCACTCATTTGGCGGTCAAGGGCGCGCGAAGCTTGGTGCATGAGCTGTCCCCTGGACCAGTCCAGCACTTCCATGACCAAAAAAGCGGCCAGCACCAGCAGAGTGAGCATGGCCAGGGTCATGTAACTTCGGCTATTGACCACGCGGTCATAGACCTCGAGCATGTAGGCTGACTGCGCCAGCACGAGCACGCCCGTCACGACACTGAACCAGGCTGCGCGCTGAAAATAGGGCTTTAGTTTGCCCAGGGCCTGGCGCAATTCTGAGTTGTCTTTGTTATCGTTCATTCGACCTCTTCGATCATTACATATTGGGGAATTGGCATGACCTTGGCTGACTCGGCGACTGGAATCAACTGGTTTTTTTCGTTGCGTTCAGTTGCCCCCAGTGCAGGCGCTGAGCTGTCTGACTGCAATGAGTCAGCGTCAACAAAGCTGACATCGTCAAAACTGAACATCAGCTCAAAACTTAGATCAGCGCGCCTTGACAGCACAATCTCTTGCAGCTTCGTGTCGTGAAATTTCTTTTCTACGTCTGGCGACAACGCCAGTTTGAAATGCATTCGTCCGTCCAGAGAGTAAATGGACATTTGTCCCTCTTTGACACTCAGGGTGTGACGATCAAAGTAAACCGGGCAGTTCTCACTGAAGCGCAGCAGGGGGAGCGGCTTGTCTCCAAGTCGTGTGACATTGAATTTGCTGTCCGGATGCTGATACACCTGGCGGCAGGTTCGGGAGACAGAATAGATGGCGTTACACACCATTTGTGAACCCAGCGCCGGGAACTTTTCACGCAATGACTTGTAAAACATATGATGCAGCGCAACCCGGTTCCAGCACCGCGTTTGCTGTACCAGCGGACCCATGGCATTGCACACTTGCGCAAAAACACTTTGCAGAGCCTGCAAGCGCTCCTGTTGTTCAGGCGTGGTGGTCAGATGGACGCGGATCGTGAAATTCATATAGGAGTAAAGTATAACTTGTTCCTATATGAATTTTTGATGCCATGCTCAAACCTGTGAATTTGGCAGTGTCTTATGCCCGATGGTTTCGCCGAGGGCGCTCGCGTGCAAGCGCGTCAATACCCAAAGTGGGGTGGCGATCTGCGTGTTGCCGAAAAGCTACCGTGGCGCCACGGCCAAATCTGCGGCGCGGCTTTGATTTGCACAATCGCAGTCAGAATCAGACCAACCGCACCCTGACGCTCTTGCCCTTCACCTTGCCCGCATTGAGCTTTTGCATGGCCTGTTGCGCTATGTCGCGGGTCACTGCCACAAAGGTGGTGAACTCGGTCACCACAATCTTGCCGATCTGCTCGCGGCTGTAGCCGGCGTCGGCTGTCAAGGCGCCCAGCACGTCGCCAGGGCGGATTTTTTCCTTGCGGCCGCCCAGCAGTTGCAGCGTGACCATGGGCGGCAGCAACGGGCCTTTGCCGGTGGGTGTGAGTTCTTCCACCTTGTGCCAGCTGGATTCGAGTTTTTGGTATTGCTCGATCTTGCCAACGGCGCCCATTTCGTACATGGCCGCCAAACTGAACGCAAGGCCGGTTTCGCCAGCGCGCCCGGTGCGGCCAATGCGGTGCACATGCACCTCGGGGTCGGGCGTGATGTCGACATTGATCACCGCACTGAGTTCCTTGATGTCGATGCCGCGCGAGGCCACGTCAGTCGCCACCAGCACGGACGTGCTGCGGTTGGCAAACTGCGCCAGCACCTGGTCGCGCT
>JAABRC010000027.1 GCA_011391115.1 Candidatus Egaibacter danicus
GGGCCGAAAAGGCCGGCCATACTGTTCGCCGCGTGCGCGTGGCGACGCTTGACTTTCCGCTGTTGCATAGCCAGCAGGATTGGGAGTATGGCCAGTTGCCAGCCTCGCTGAAGCCTGCGCAGGACGACATTGCCTGGGCGCAACATCTGGTGCTGTTCTTCCCGCTGTGGCTGGGTGACATGCCTGCGTTGCTCAAGGGTTTTCTGGAGCAAGTTGCCCGGCCTGGTTTTGCATTCAAGCCAAAAGGCGACAACCCTTTTGGCAACAAAGGCCTGACCGGTCGCTCCGCGCGCGTAGTCTGCACCATGGGTATGCCCGCGCTGGTTTACCGCTGGTATTTCCGTGCCCACAGCGTCAAGTCGCTGGAGCGCAATGTGCTGGGCTTTGTGGGCATTGCGCCGGTAAACGAAACCCTTATCGGCCTGGTAGACCGTCTTGGTGATGAGGGTGTGCGCGGCTGGTGCGACAAGCTGCGCAAACTCGGGGCGACAGCGACCTAGCTGCCTGCAGTTGGGCTGTCCGTCTCGTAAGCGTGAAGTTTGCTGCCACACTGGCGGCAAAACACATCGCCGGAGCCAAGCCCTTCGGTCAGACATTCCTTGCAGGTCCGGGTGGTGACCGGCGCGGTCTGCCCGCGCGCACCCACCATCTCCGCCGTGACAATACCGGTGGGCACGGCCAGGACGCCCCAGCCCATCAACATCATGATGGAAGCTACCAGCCGGCCCAGATCGGTCTTGGGCGTGATGTCGCCAAAACCGACAGTCGTCATGGTAGTAATACCCCAATAAATCGCCACCGGAATACTGGTGAAGCCGTTCTCCGGTCCCTCAATGACATACATCAGCGTGCCCAGCACCATCACCGCCATCAGAACCACGGACAGAAACACCAGGATCTTGCGGCGGCTGGCAGCCAGCGCACGGGCCAGATAGGTGTATTCCGCAAAGTACTGGGTGAGTTTGAATATGCGGAAAATACGCAGCAGGCGCAGCACTCGCACATCGATCAAGGCATGCAACTCCGGCATCAGCAACGCCAGATAGGTGGGCAAGATCGCCAGCAAATCGACGATTCCGAAAAAACTGAACACAAAGCGTAGCGGCCTGGGCGTGCAAAGCAGGCGCGCAATGTACTCTATCGTGAACAACAAGGTGAACCCCCACTCCAGCAGGGTGAGCGCGCTGTGATGGCGACGTGATATCGACTCCACACTGTCCAGTACCACGACTACGAGCGACACCACGATCGCGGCAATCAACACCTGGTCAAACAGACGACCAGCTCGGGTGTCAGCCTCAAACACGATGGTGTAAAGACGGTGCTTCCAGTGAGGCGTCGTCGGCGTAATGGTCATATATGCGCTCAGGGCTGGTCGACACCCAGAAAATCAGCCAGCGCAGCGGTGGCCAGTGCGCCGGTGTTGCTCACCACCTGACCGGTACGCGCGTTCCTGGCCACGATGTAAGGCACCGAGTCCACGCCCAGGCTGTTGAACAATTTGGTATTGGCCTTGATGGCCTCCTCGATTTCGGGTGTCACGCTGGCGGACGCAGCGGTGCCGCCGGTCCCGGCCAATAGGGACGCCTCATGCGCCGTCATCAGCTCGGCCGGGTTGGCTGCTGACATCAGTGCAGCGCCCTGAGGCGCGCTCTTGGCGTTGATGAACGACACCGGTATCCAGACGAACTTGATTTTCTTGTGCAACGGCACGGATGCCTGCCACAGGTGCCCGCAATGCGGGCACTGGGGGTCAAACATCACGTATACCGTGTTGGCACTCATCAGTGCACCCACGGTGAAGCCCTTGCCCTGGGTGGCCAGCGCCTCGTAGGGCGATGCAGATGCGGCACCGGAAGCTGTGGAAACAGTCGTGGCAGATGGCTCTTCTTTAGGCGAGCAGGCAGACAGGCACAGTGCCAGCGCGCTGACCAGTGGCAAAACCAGGTGGGTGTATTTCACGAAAACTCCTTGTGCAATGGCAGCATTGTATTTCGGGAGTTTTTGGCCTCCAGCGCCTGTGAAATGTGCCCAAGCAGCTATGGAAAGAATAGCGCTTCCCCAGCCAGTACGATATCCCCTACCCGTTGGTACAAACCATGACCTACCTGCTCGTCAAACACCTTCACATCACCTGTGCTGTTCTGAGCGGCAGCTTCTTCCTGCTGCGTGGCGTGTGGATGCTGCTTGAATCAGACGCGCTGCAGCGCCGGTGGGTCAAAGTGGTGCCGCATGTGGTGGATACAGTACTGCTGACCACCGCGCTGACGATGGTTTTCTGGAGCGCCCAGTACCCCCTTGTGCAGCCCTGGCTCACTGCCAAAGTCCTGGCCTTGCTGGCTTACATCGTACTGGGCACCATCGCACTCAAACGCGGCCAGACTAAAGCTACCCGAACGGCAGCGCTGGTAGCCGCACTGGCCGTCTTTGCCTATATTGTGCTGGTTGCGCTGAGTCGTCAGGTCATGCCGTTCCTGGCTTGACCGGAAACTGTCAGCGGCTGGCAATCTTGCTGGCCAGGCCAGCGGTCGTTTTCTCAAGCTGGGTTGCCAGCGTGCACAGCACCTCCGCACCGGGACGCGCCGCCTGGGCCAGCGTGTTCAGCGTGGTGACGCCAGTTTTTTCTTCAAACAGGTGCGCATTGGCGGCCAGGCGTTCTACACCGGCTTCAGCCAGCTTCACCATCTGGTTCACGGCTTCCTGCGCGCCGTTCGACGTGACGCTCAAACCCTTGATGGTGAAGCCGCAAAACGCCTGCTGCAACGCCGTCGCATTTTTTGCCACGCCAGCTTCCAGTTGCGAGCGTGACTCGCGCAGGGCGCGGTTCCAGCTGGCTTCCATCAAGCCCACAGCGCGCTCGCCACCAGCGCGGTAAGCGTGAATCACGTGTTTGGCAGTGTTGCCGTAAGACTCGATTACTTCATTGGCGACGGTAGAGAGGTTTTTGGCGGTCATGGGATTTTCCTGGGCAAAGTTGAGAAGAGATGACGTCATTGTGCAAACTGGTGCAGGCCTGCTGTAGTGAACGCTCCCTAGCGGGCTAGGGAGGTACGCCGAAAACTGGCACATTTCCCCCGTGTCAGGTACATTCGCCGACGTAAGCCAACATTTTTGGGGAGCCTTTTTTTCATGGATCTGCAAGCGATAGACACCGACTACCTCATCGTCGGCAGCGGCGCGGCCGGCATGGCATTTGCCGATACCTTGCTCGATGAATCCAGCGCCCGCATCGTCATGGTTGACCGGCACCATGGCCCGGGCGGGCACTGGAACGACGCCTACCCCTTTGTTCGCCTGCACCAGCCGTCGGCCTATTATGGTGTCAACTCAAAAAAGCTGGGCAACGACGCCAAAGACGCCACCGGACTCAACGCCGGCATGTACGAGCGCGCCACCGGTGCAGAAATAGTCAGCTATTACGAGCAGCTCATGCAAGCCTTTCTGACAACCGGGCGCTTGCAGTACTTTCCCATGTGCGACTACATGGGTGACTACCAGTTCAAGTCACTCATGTCAGGTGCGGTACGGCACGTGAACGTACACAAGAAGATTGTCGACACCACTTACTTCAATACAGCGGTGCCGTCTACCCACCCGCCCAAATACGGCGTGGCCAGCGGCCTTACATGCATACCGGTCAACGAGTTGGCGCAGGTGAAGCGGCCCCGTTCCGGCTACGTGGTTGTTGGCTCCGGCAAAACGGGCATTGATGCATGCCTGTGGCTGCTGGAAAACGGTGCCGCGCCAGAGTCCATCACCTGGATCATGCCGCGCGACGCCTGGTACATGAATCGCGCGTTGGTCCAGCCGGGTGAAGATTTTTTTACCCAGTCCTATGGGGCTTTTGCGACACAGCTGGAAGCGGCGGCGCAGGCACAGTCGGTGCCAGATCTGTTTGACCGGCTGAGTGCCAGCAAGGTGCTGCTGCGGCTGGATGATGGCGTGGAGCCCTCCATGTACCACGGAGCCATCATGTCCGAGGCTGAAATGGCCTCGCTCAAGACCATCAGAAACATCGTTCGGCTGGGTCGTGTGAAACGCATTGAAATAGACCAGATCGTTCTGGAAAAAGGCACGATCGCCTCTGACCCGGACCGCCTGTATATCGATTGCTCGGCCTCCGCGGTGGAACGCCGGCCGGAGGTGCCGGTGTTTGATGGCAACCGGATTACGGTGCAGATGGTACGAACGTTTCAGCCCACCTTCAGTGCCGCGTTCATCGCCCATATTGAGGCCAGCTACGATGACCAAGCCGAAAAGAACGACATCTGCCGCGTGATTCCCATGCCCAGTGAGCCCATACACTGGCTCAGCATGATGGCGGTGAACATGGCCAACCAACATAGATGGTCCAAAAACAAGGATCTGCGCAGCTGGGTTGCCCGGTCCCGCCTGGACGGGTTCACTGCCATGGCCCACCGCGTGCAGCCTGCCGATGCGGAAAAGATGGCGTTGCTGCAGCGTTATGCAGTGAGCGCCAGCCCTGCGGCGGCCAATTTGCAGAAGCTGCTGGCGTAATGGCTGGTCTTGCAGTCATTCAGACTCGCTAGCTTCCTCGCGTCCACACCAGCAACAGGTTGTTCGCCGGCATGGCGTGCCGCGCGGACAGCCGCAGCCCGGCGCGTGTGGCCTCAAGCACCACATCTTCAAGGCGGCGGATACCCCACTCGGGGTTTTGCGCGCGCAGGCTCTGGTCAAAGTCCAGGTTGCCCGGCGAGGTGGGCACTTCGTCTTCCAGATAAGGCCCATAGGTGATCAACACGCCGTCCGGCACCAGGTGCCGGGCGCTACCCTGCATCAGCGCGGTGCAGGTAGACCAGGGTGCAATGTGCAGCATGTTGGCGCAGTAAATGGCGTCAAATCGGGGAGTCTCCTGCTGCGCACGACCAGCCAGCCATCGTGGTTCCATCACGTCCAGCCGTACCGGCGGGCGTACATTGGCGAGCCGTTCCAGTGCCACGCGTGCGGCTATGGCGGGCAGGGCATCAGCCTGCCAGTCGGTCGGTTGCCATATCCAATGTGGCATCCCGGCTGCAAACCAGGTTACATGCTGGCCGGTGCCAGATGCAATCTCCAGCGCGCTGCCCTGCGCAGGCAGCACTTCGCGCAGCACGTCCAGTATGGGCTGCTTGTTGCGGTCGGCCGCAAGGCTGTGAGGAAGATGGGTCACTTTGCCCTGAGTCCCTGCACCAGCGCGCCCAGCGCAATGCCCGCCAGCGCCCACAGCAAGCTCCAGTTGCCCGCGCCCAGGCCCGCAATGGCCGGGCCGGGGCATACGCCGCACAGGCCCCAACCTACGCCGAACAGCGCTGCGCCCATGGCGGTGTCTCGGTTCCATCTGCTGGGGTGCTGGTGAAAGTGATCGTCCAGCAGTGGCCGTGCCATCAGACGGGGTGCCAGCTTGTAAACCAGCATCACCACCCATACCGCGCCGCCCATCACCAGCATCAGACCCAGGTCCTGAAAGCGCAGAAAGCCCAGCACCACTTCGGGTCGGATCATGGTGGAAAACGACAGGCCAAAGCCGAACAGCAGGCCTGCCGTCAGTGTGGACAGGGCTCGGGTCAGGTTGATGCGGGTATCTTTCATGCCAGCCACCTGGCTGCCAGGTTGGCCGTCATGAACGCGGTGGCCATGAAAGTCAGCACCGCCATCAGAGAGGGTAATTGCAGCGAACCCAGCCCGCAAATGCCGTGGCCTGATGTGCAGCCGTTACCCAGGCGCGCGCCATAGCCGACAAAGAACCCGCCCACCAGCAGCTGCCACTCGGGTACCGCCGTCGCTTCACGCACGCCGCCCGCAAAGCCCAGCCACCACACCAGCGCACCGAGAATCAACCCCGCCGCATAGACCAGCCGCCAGTCGCGCGAATCGACAAACCGTGCCTGCTGAAAAAATGACTGGCGCACCACGTAAGACCAGGTGCTGGAAAACACCGTGCTCATGCCGCCGATGCGACCCGTGAGCACGAACAAAAGCGCGGTGCCCATGCCAATGAGCACCCCACCCAGCAGATAGTGCTGCCAGCCCAGGGGAAAGAGGGAAAGAGAAATAGTCATGGGGTAGGATTATCAATCGGCCATATTTCTTTTCCAGGATGCGATCATTGAATCCCATGAAGCCAGATGCTCCCATCTGCAGGTCTGAAGAAATTGAACTCAAGCTTGCGCTGCCAACGTCAGACCCATCAAGCTTGGCCGAACGGTTGGGCCGCACGCCCGTGCTGGCTCATCGCGAGGCGATCCAGCAGCGTTTGCACAACGTTTACTACGACACACCCGATCGGTGGTTGTACCAGCAGCGCATCGCTTTGCGGTCAAGGCGCGTTGGCGGTGACGCCCGACCGAAGTGGCTGCAGACCCTGAAGACGGCCGGCCGTAGCGACTCGGCATTGAGTCAGCGTGGCGAATGGGAAGAATCCGTGCCGGATGCGCAATTGTCTCTGGATGCACTCAAGGCTACGCCGTGGATGGCTCTTGACCCTGACGGTTCGGTCTTTCGGGCGCTGGTGCCAGCCTTTGTCACGACCTTTGAACGGACCAGTTGGATGGTGCGCAGGCGTGACCGAAGCTTGATCGAAGTATCGCTGGACGTCGGAAGCATCGTCGCGGGCGACCAGAGTGCGCCCATCTGCGAACTGGAGCTTGAGTTGCTCGCAGGCCAACCGGCAGCCCTGTTCGACCTTGCCCGGCAGATAGCCAGCACTATCGCCGTACTGCCGGCCCATAGGAGCAAGGCTGAGCGCGGCTATGCCCTGATGCAAAATTGCCTGGACATGCCGCTGGTCGCCACCACTCCCGAGTTCACCAGAGATTTGACCCCGCAAGAGGCCGCAGCCCGCGTGTTGCGCGAAATGTTTTGCCAGTTCACTGGCAATCTGAACGCGATTCGCACCTCGGATAGTCCGGAAGTCGTGCACCAGGCGCGGGTTGCCTGGCGGCGCTTCCGCAGTGCCGTGCGGCTGTTCAAGCCAGTTCTTGTTCCCGATGCGGTGCCATCCCTGCAAGGTTTGCAGCCGCTTTTGGGCTTTTTGAGTGAGTTGCGAGACATTGACGTGGCTTTGAATGACACATTGCCGCCGCTGGCGGAAGCCTTTGCAGCGGGTGATGCCGGGCGAATAAGGGGGTGGCAGGCGATGATGCGGCTCCTGCAAGACGCTGCCGAAATTCAGCGCAAATCCGTGCGCTACGCACTCCTTGATCCCGCAGTCGGCACCGCCTTGCTGGCGCTCACACAGTGGCTGGAAAACCTGCCCAAGCAGAGTCGGGAACAAGGTGCCGGACTGGCCGTGAAGCTGTCTCTGCGCCGCTGGGCCAGGCGACGCATTGTCCGTCTGCATGAACAACTTAAGGATGCGCGCCGGGATACCGGCAACGCAAATAGCCAACATCGCATCCGTATTTTCGCGAAGCGACTGCGCTACAGCATCGAAGCCCTGCGCACCCTTTTACCCAAGCGCCGCACGCAACACTGGTATGAGCAGGCCACGGACTTGCAGACGAACCTGGGGGCCCTGCGTGATGTGATGCAGGCAAGCGCGCTGGTCGCCAAGCTGGAGGCAGACCGCGGAGTGATTGAGTTTTTGCGTGGTATCGCTGTCGGGCAGGCAAAAATGCCCGTAGGCTAAGTCTCCTTCGCAGGAGACTCCACGGGCAGCTTCCACGCTTTCAGCGCGCGCAGCAAGGGTCTCTTCTTGGACTGATGCGCCTGCATACGCCGCAAAATATCGTCGAGCGTTCGCATGGCATCCAGAATGTGCGGGCCCTTGTTCAGCATCACGCACTCGGCGCGCCCACCCATTGCCGCGTCGGTGATCTCCGCTCGCGACGGCAGCCCTGTTTTCGCCAGTGTTTCCAGCACCTGGGTGGCCCATACCACTGGCATGTGCGCCGCCTCGCAAGCCCACAGAATTTCCTCCTGCACCTCGGCCATGCGTTCGTAGCCACACTCCACCGCGAGGTCACCTCGCGCGATCATCACGCCCGCAGACGGGCTGGTCATGGAGGCCAGTAGCATCTCGGGCAGATGCTCGAACCCGCGCTGCGTCTCTATCTTGAGCATCATTCCAACGTGTGGCGCGCCAAGCTCCACCAGGCGCGCGCGCAGTGCCAGCACGTCTGCAGCTGATTGGGCAAATGACATGCCCACGATGTCGGCATAACGTGCCACCACCTCAAGGTCCTCGAGATCTTTTTGCGTCAATGCGGGCAGATCGAGCCGGGTATCTGGCAGGTTGATGCCCTTGTCTGCAGCGAGGTGTTCGCCGCCGTCGCGAGCCTCCGTTATTTCCACCTCCACCCGCTTTGCTCCCCCGCGATACACAACACCGCCGATGCGACCATCGTCGAACCAGATCCGTTCTCCCTTGCGCATCCGCGCCAGTGCTTCCGGTAGTGTGCAGGCAATGGCGGCCGGTTTCGTGCGCTGACCCTTCGCACCCGACATTGCACCGTGCCCCAGCCCCTGGGTCAGCAGTAGCAGCCTGTCGCCTCGCTTCAGCTGCAATTGCCCAGGTCGCAAAGGGAAGTCACCCAGCGCAGTCTCGTGAATGCCATGACGTCGGCGACTTAGCTTCAGGCGAGTGTCGCCCGCCAGATAGACCGTGCGGTTGGATTCAACCAGCACACCTGCAGCCTGCACGTTCACCACAGTCAGCTGTCGCTGCGCCGAGCGCGTGTCGGTCAGGTCAATTTGGTCACCCTCCCGGAGCCACTTCAGCCACACCGCATCCACACTGAGGTTCAGCGCGGCGCCATCTACCGGATGCATGGCACCCGCCGGACACAAGCCAAGCAGTGCAGCTTTCGTCACGCGGCCAAAATCATCCCGCTCAGGTCTTAATTTGACGACTGCAGGCGCGTCGGAAATGGGGCCTGTGCGCAGCTTGGGGCCGCCCAGATCAAACAGCACGCGCACCTGACGCCTGGCTTTACGTGCTGCTTTGCGCACGCGGGTTGCCATTGCCACCCATTCGGCGGCACTGTCATGGGCGCAATTGATACGTGCAATGTCCAGACCGGCTGAAACAAGCCCTTCAACCAGGGCGTCATCGTGAGCAGCTTCGCTGGGCAGCGTCACCATGATGCGCACACCGCGATCTGGCGGCGCTGCGCCAAAAAGTGTTTCGGCGTGCTTTGCCAACAACGCGCTGCCGCGGTTGAAGCCGGCAGGTTCGTCCCGTGACAGCGGCTCCCAAGGCAGCCCTGTAAGCCGGTGCAAAATGCCCAGCACCTTATCCACGTTGGCCAGAACATGTGTTTCGGCACGGCCCAGCGACGACACGCCCATCCAGGCCAGCCGATCCTGCAAGTGGCGCAGATCCATGCTCCTCATGGCCAGGTAGTGCGCCAGATTGGTGGCGCTCAGGCGAAACTCTGGATCGATATCGCGAAGGCGCGGCTCCAGCCGCGCTTGGTTTTCGAGCATCGACTTGCGCAGCGACCAAAGCTCTTCAATCAACGCCGCGCCAGTCTGTGCATCCCAAGTTGGCGCGGGCTCATGATCCATCTCTGACTTCAATGTGGTGCCTAAAACAGGCTAGTTTGTGGGATTTCGGTTGCAGTTTTATGACAACTCGTGGCTGCGTCAATGCTTCAGTGGCTGCGATCTCGACCGCTTACTTCTTCTCCAGAATCACCAGTGCGATGCCTCCCAGAATGGCGCAAGACGCCAGCACCAGCAGCAGTGAAACACTTTCACCAATAAAAGCGACGCCACCTATCGCTGCAATCACCGGCACGCTGAGCTGCACCGTGGCCGCGTGGGTGGCCTTGAGTGCGGGCAGGGCCTGGTACCAGATGGCGTAACCCAGGCCCGAAGCCAGCGCGCCAGATAGAACAGCGAGCCCAATGCCCGCAGGGTCCAGAGACCAGTGACTGAACATCAGCAAACTCAAGGCCAGTGCCATCGGCACTGCCCGCATGAAATTGCCTGCCGTCACGCACGTGGGGTCGGCCATGCCCTGGCCCGCAGCGCGTTTGCCACGCAGTGAATACACGCCCCAGGCCACACCAGCGCTCAGCATGGACAGTGAACTGGTCAGTGACGGCGCGGCCAGCCCCGGCAGCATCAGCGCCACCAGCCCGGCCAGCGCCAGTGCAAACCCGGCCAGCTGAGGCGTGCGCAAACGCTCGCCCTGATACACGCCGTAGCCGATCATCGTGGCTTGCACGGCGCCAAACAGCAGCAGTGCGCCTGTGGCCGCGGACATGCTGATGTAGGCAAATGAAAATGCCGCCGCGTAAACAAACAGCGCAGCGGCCGACCGCCAGTTGCCTGTACCTCCAGAGCTGCCTTTGACTCGCACCACCAGCCACAACATGCAAGCCCCAGACACCAGCCGCACCGTGGTAAAACTGGCTGCGTCGATGCTCGTGTGTTTGAGCGCCATGCGGCACAGCAGCGAATTGCCGGCAAATGCCAGCATGGCCAGAGACACCAGAACCATCAGCCGAAATCGAGGCATAAAGTGGCCTTATCCCTTATGGAATATGCGTGAGAAGCTATTTAAAATATAGCTAAAAGAGCAGCAGTGCCGCAACGCCGATCAACACCAGAGCCAGTCCGGCCTGCTCGGCGGGCGCCAGTTTCTCGCGCAGAAAGCGGTGCGATACGAGGTAGCTGAAGACGACCTCCACCATGCCAAGCGTACGCACATTGGCCGCCGACGTGAGTGCGAATGCGGTGAACCAGCCGATGGACGCCAGCGCGCCGGCTGAGCCCGCCACCAGGGACACGCGCCACGCCACCACAATGGCCCTCAGCGCTGCTGGTGAACGCAGCATCAACCAGCCGCCCAGCAGCAGGGTCTGCACAGCCTGCGCGCAGAGCACCCCCCAACCGCCCGACAGCCAGGGCGAGACGCCCGGCAACTGCAGCGCCGCACCGCGATAGCCTACCGCTGACAACGCGAAGCCAGCGCCGGATGCCAGGCCATACACTGCTGCCAGACCTGCCCACACGGGCGCACCGCCTGCTGCTCCCGCAATGGCTTTGCGTGGCAGCGAAAGCAACACCACACCCACAGTGGCCAGACCCATCGCCAGCAGCGTCACCCAGCCCGGCAGCTCATGCAGGAACAACGTGGCAAACACGGCTACCTGCAGCGCGTCGGTCTTCGAATACGCCACCCCCACCACAAAGTTGCGCTGCTTCATGGCCGCCAGCAGAAAGGCGGTGGCGGCCAGCTGGCCCAGCGCGCCCAATA
>JAABRC010000271.1 GCA_011391115.1 Candidatus Egaibacter danicus
TGCAGATTGCGCACGTGGACCTCAAGCTGATTCGCAATGCGTTTCAGGTACGGGCGATGATCGAACATGAAGCCGTGCTTCACTTCGTTCACACAGCCAGCGACGAAGAACTCAACGCCATTGAAGCCAGCCACCGCGATGTGCTCAAGCGCGCCCAGGCTACCAAGACAGATGCGCGTCTGCTGGACGATGCACAGGCCATCGACTGGGGGCTGCATGACCGCATGGTAGATGCGCTGGGCAACGAGATCATCTCCGACATTTACCGCGTCAACAGCTTGCGCGTGCGCCTGATCAAGCTGGAGCACAGCGTCATCACGCCTGCCCGGCTGATTCCAGCCATGCAGGAGCACATGAATTTCATCGCGGCGCTACAAGAGCGTGACGTCACCAAGGCAGCCCAATTGCTGGACGATCACATCAATAGCGCCCGCAGCCGCGTACTGTCCGCACCGCTGGAGCAGGTGCGCGCTGAATGGACTGAATCTGCACCACCCACCCCGAAGCGGGGTACCACCCCATCCAAAAGGAGAGTTATTTGAATCCCGATATCCACGGCTTGTGGCCCGCGCTGCTGATCCCCGTCAAGGACAACAGCGAGCTGGACACCCACCGGGCCATCGCCCACGCCAAACGCATGGTGGCCGCTGGTTGCGATGGCGTCACGCTGTTTGGCACCACCGGCGAAGGCCCCGCGTTCACGGTGGCCGAGCGTAAGGGACTGCTGGAAGCCCTGCTGGGCAGCGGCGTGCGCCCCGATCAGATTCTGGTCACCACCAGCGCCTGCGCTATTCCCGATGCCATTGAGCTGGGCCGTCACGCCTCAAGCCGGGGTTGCCATCGCCAGATGTTCATGCCCCCGTTTTACTTTCGCCAGCCCAACGATGCCGGCATTGTGGAATCCGTCTCTCAGGTGGTGCGGGGCATTGATGACAGTCAACTGAAACTGCTGCTGTATCACATCCCCTTCCTCAGCAGCGTGGCCTTCAGCCATGCCAGCATCCAGACGCTGGTGCAGCAGCACCCGGGGCAGGTCATTGGCGTCAAGGACAGCAGTGGCGATTTGCAGCATTCGCTGGCGCTGGCAAAGGCATTTCCCACACTGTCCATCCTGGTGGGTTCCGAGCCACACGTAGCGCCCACCATGCTGGTGGGAGGGTCTGGTTCGGTCAATGGGCTGGCCAACATTGCACCGGGTTTGATGCGCCGGGTCATCGCTGCGCCATCACTGGTGTCAGCAGATGATGAAAAACTGATGCTGGCCCTGCTCGCCCTGCTGAGCGTGCTGCCCAACATGTCTTTTGTCAGCGTCTACAAAACCATGCTGGCGGAACAGACCGGTGACAATGCCTGGCTCAACGTGAGGGCGCCACTCACCCATCTGGAAAACACCGAGGCGCAAACGGTTCGTTCAGGATACCGTGCAATTGGTTCACTTCTTCACAACGTTTAAATCAACTCAGGAGACAACATCATGAAACACACCCTCAACCGCCTGATCAACCGTCGCGTCATTCTGGCCGCAGCTATCGCCGCCGCCACAGCGATGGCGCCCGGCGCATTTGCCCAGACCAAACAGGTGCTGCGCATCTCTACCCCTGCTGTGCCCGACGACTGGCACGCCAAAATGTGGACAGTGATGAAGGACGAGCTGGACAAGACTGCGCCTGGCCAGTTTGATACCCAGATCAACCTGAACGCGTCATTGTTCAAGCAGGGCACGGAACCGGCAGCCATGGCCCGGGGCAATCTGGAAATGTCGTCCATCTCCGCGTTTGACATTGCCAAGATCGTGCCCGAGTTTTCGATCTTCACGGCGGGCTATGTCATTCGTGACCCTGACCACCTGATGAAAGTGTTCAACGGTCCGATTGGTGAAGAGCTGTTCAAGCTGGTCAGCGAAAAGATGGACATCACCATCCTGTCGCCCATCTACCTGGGCACGCGTCAGCTCAATCTGCGTGAGTTGAAAAACGTCAAAACCCCGGCCGATCTGAAAGGTGTGAAATTGCGCATGCCCGGCAGCAAGGAATGGCTGTTCCTGGGTGAAGCACTGGGCGCAACACCGACACCACTCGCCTTTGGCGAGGTGTACCTGGGGCTGAAGACCGGCACCATTGACGGGCAAGACAACCCGCTTCCCACGGTTCGCAGCGCCAAGTTCTACGAAGTCACCAAACAACTCACCCTGACCAGCCACCTGGTGGACGGCATTTTCATCAGTGTCTCCAACAAGCTATGGAACGGTCTGAGTGTGGACCAGAAAGCCAAGCTCAAAGCTGCCGCCCAGTCTGCCGCCAAATACAACAATGACAACCGCATTGCAGATGAGAAACAGATGGTGGACTACTTCAAATCCCAGGGGTTGACGGTTACCACGCCGGATCTGGACGCGTTCCGCAAGTCTGTGCAAACCACATATCTGAATTCCGAGTACGCCAAAGTCTGGCCCAAAGGCATGCTGGAACGCATCAACGCGACCAAGTAAACGTACAGGAAATCATGACCCGCTGGCTCCAGTCCGCCGCCAATGCCCTTGGCGGCGGCATGTTCCTGACGCTGTTCATTGTCTTCATCATCCAGATCACGGCGCGATTCGGTTTCAACAAGCCACTGCCCTGGACCGATGAAGCCGCCGTGATTCTTTATGTCTGGGTCATTCTGTGGGCAGCGGCCACAGTGGTTCCTGAGCGCGAGCATGTAGTCTTCGATTTGCTATGGAACAGCGTTGGCTGGCGCACCCGTCAGGTCATGAAAATTGCGGGCAACTTGCTCATTGGAGGACTTGCTCTGGTCGGGCTGCCTGCGAGCTGGGACTATGTTCATTTCATGGCTCGTGAGGGTTCCCCTGTGCTGAACATCTCGTTCATGTGGGTGTATCTGCCTTTTGTTTTGTTGATGGCAGCCCTGGTCGTGCGCAGTGTGTGGGGTATCTGGTTTGCCGTACGCGGTGTCGGGCTTGAGGCCGAATTTCAAAGCTAGCCCTGACGGCCTGTCACGGCCCCCCTTTCAGCCCATAGGCTTTTTCAATGACTGTCGGAATTCTTGTTCTTATCTGCGTACTGGTAGCTGGCATGTTGCTTCGCATGCCCATCGGTTTTTCGATGCTGGCCTCCGGCATTGCTTACCTGCTGGTCAAACGTCAGGACCTCGGTCTGGTGGCAGAACAGGTGAGCAATGGGCTGTACAACAGCTATGTCTTGCTGGCCGTACCTCTGTTTGTTTTTGCCGCCAACATCATGAATGCCGGCACGGTGAGTGAACGCATTTTTGACTTTTGTCGCATCCTGGTGGGGCGCATGCGCGGCGGCCTGGCGCAGGTGGATATTCTTGTCAGCGTAGTTTTCTCAGGCATGAGCGGCAGTGCAATCGCCGACGCAGCGGGACCCGGTCTCGTCACCATACGCCAGATGCTCAAAAAACCAGAGTACCCGAGAGGTTTCGCAGGGGCCGTGGTGGTAGCAAGCGCGACCATTGGTCCAATCATCCCGCCCTCAATTCCCATGATCATCTACGCACTGGTGTCGGGAGCTTCGGTGGGCGCGCTGTTTCTGGGCGGACTGATTCCTGGCCTGCTAATGGCCTTGGTGATGATGGTGGTGGTGCATTTCATCGCTGTCAAACGCAACATGCCAAGAGAAGCACCTATTCCGTTACGTGAGTGGCCTACTATCCTGTTTCGTGGTGCATTGCCACTGTCCATGCCCATCGTATTGCTCGGAGGCATTTACTCTGGCGCGTTCACACCGACTGAAGCGGCAGCCGTTGCCGCCCTGCACGCCCTCA
>JAABRC010000272.1 GCA_011391115.1 Candidatus Egaibacter danicus
TTGTGAAGAATGCGCCTCGTCAGCAATGATGGCGTAGCAGCGGTCTTTGAGGCTCACGCTGTTTTCAATCGCCTTCAACACATGGGGAAAGGTCTGGATGGTGACGATGATGATGGGCTGGGCCGCTTCCAAAGCCCCCGCCAGCTTCTCGGACTTGGAGCCGTCGCCTTCCTTGTTGTTGATGCGCCCCACCACGCCGTCGGTGTGTTCAAACTGGTAGATGGTGTCTTGCAACTGCGCGTCCAGCACGGTGCGGTCGGTCACCACAATCACCGAGTCAAACTGCTTCTTGCCGTCAAGCTTGTACAGCGACGAGAGCTGGTGCGCCACCCAGGCAATCGAATTCGACTTGCCCGAACCCGCGCTGTGCTGAATCAGGTACTTCTGCCCCGGCCCCTCGCTGCGCGCCGCCGCCAGCAGCTTGCCCACCGCGTCCCACTGGTGGTAGCGCGGGAAGATCATGCTTTCTCGTCTGTACTTGCGGCCTTCCCAGTCTTCCTTGTCCTCAATCTGCAAGTGCACAAAGCGGGCCAGAATGTTGAGCAGGTTGTCCGGCAACAGCACCTCGTTCCACAGGTAATCGGTGGCGTAGCGGTTGATGTCCTGGGGCACATCGTTGCCCGCGCCGCCGTCGTGCGTGCCTTTGTTGAAGGGCAGAAAGGTGGTGCCCTGCCCCTCCAGCTTGGTGGCCATGTGCACCTCGTACTGGCTCACCGCAAAGTGCACCAGCGCACCGCGCTTAAAGGTCAGCAGCGGCTCCGGCTTGCGCGCCACGGGGTCCACAGGCAGGCGCGTGGTTTTGTATTGCCGAATGGCGCGGTCCACCGCCTGCTTAAATTCACTCTTCAGCTCCAGCGTGGCCACCGGCAGGCCATTCACAAACAGCACCAGGTCAATGCGCCAGGCTTTCGCCTTGGTGCCCGTCTCGGCCAAATGCGCCTCGCTGGCCCACGGGCTGTACACCAGCTCCGGCACCACACGCAGGCGGTTTTTGGCGTAGCGGGCCAGCGTGTCCGGGTTCAGGTCGTGCTCAGGCTTGAACTGGCACAGCGACAAGCGCGCATTGCGGTCGCGCAGTTCGTGGCGCAGCACACCCAGCGTGCCAAAGGTGCGGCTGTCTTTGTGCGTGGCGTTCGGGTCGGCCTTGCCCAGTTGCGCGGCAACCAGTTGCAAAAACTTCTGTTCTGCATCTTTGGGGTGGTTGGCGCAAAACTTTTGCCACTGCGCATCTTGCGTCTCTTGCACAAAACCCAACGCATCCTCGGGGTACAGGGCCAGCTCGCGGTTGTACTGGTCTGGCGAGCCGAGCAACCAGCCATTGGCCAGCAACTGGCGAATGATGTCGTCTTGAAAGATGCGTTCGGTGGCTTGGTCGCTCATGCTTATGGACACTTATGGTGAAAAACGTAACTTATAGTTTGGAAAATAAGTCTGGATAAGTTGGCTCAACATGCGACACCGACCACCGCTTGGGCAGCGGCGGGCTGCCAGTCGCGCACGTCGATCTTGCCAGTGATGGCGGCAGAGATCAGGGCGGTGCGGCGTTCTTTCGCTAACTCGATGAGTCGCTGCTGCTTCTCGATCAAGGTATCAATTTTTGCCGTTTTGTGGTCGAGGAAGGCGGCGATTAGCTCTTGCTCTTTCTTTGGAGGGAAAGGGATTTTTAAGCAAACTATGTTCGCCACAGCCAAACCTGGCTGAGCCGCCGATACGTTGTACTGATTCAGGTTCATTGCGCGCAACGTTTCGCCAAACCATTTGACATCTAGATCAAGTGATGGATATACAACCACCGCATGTTCAGAAGCCCAAAATCTTCCTGATCCGTAATTAATATTTCCGCACAATGCACCTTGCCGACCAATCAATATGAAATTACCGTCCAAATTGAAATTGGGACAGTAACCACGCAATCCATTTCCGCCATAAACAGGGTAGTCACCTTCGGCCTCAATTTGATCAGAAACAATTGCATCGCCGCTGCGCAGTTGTGAAACATAGCTGATGCGCTTTATGTCCCAATACTCCGGCACTTCGCCCAGCCACTCCACGCCGGAGTCTTTCATCGGGGCGTTGGGGTTGAGGCCTTTGGTGACGGCGTGGCTGATGACGGCTTGGCGCTTTTCCTTGAGCAACTCAATCAGCCGCTGTTGCTTCTCGATCAAGGCATCAATCTTCGCCGTTTCACGGTCGAGGAAGGTGGCAATTTTCTTTTGCTCGTCATCTGGAATGCAGGGTAAGTGCACTTGTGAAAAATTTTCGAATCTAAGTGCCTGGCCATCACGAACCAAGTTGGATGTGCTTTGTAACGCCTGAATGTATGGCGAGCATTTAAATAGATATTTAAAAAACTCAGGACGTACGTGCTTGATTGGAATTAATCCAACGTAAGCTGAACTGACACAGCCTGGATAGCGGCATAGCTCTAAACCACCCTGAAAGCTGCGCATGCTGATTACAAAATCGTTTTCCTCAACATGCTTCAGGATGTCGGCACCGGTAAAAACTTGAACAACGCTTTGCCCTTCAAGCTCCATAAAAAGCTTTTGGTAAATAACGCCGTATTTCTGAGATGCAGTTAGTTGTTCATCGCCTTGTCGAGCTCTTTCTTTGCGCTGAGCAAAAAGGCGACGACTCTGCATAAGCTCCCAATGTGTAGGAATGTGACCCAACCATTGAAGTCCAGAATCCTTGTACGCCGGATAAGCCTTGTACCGACTCATTCCACCTCCCCCTTGCCCACGTTCGCCAAATAAAACTCATGCAGTTTGGCCTGCAGCAGTTTCTTGTCTGGCAACTGGGTTTGGTATTGGGCAACCAAGGCCGGGGACAGGCTGCGGCTGAGGGCGTACTCCACCACTTCGTCGTCTTTGCTGGCGCACAGCAGCAGGCCGATGGCGGGGTTTTCGTGGGGCTTTTTGTGGTCGCGGTCCAGCGCTTCCAGGTAGAAGTTGAGCTGGCCCAGGTGTTCGGGCGAGAAGCGGGTGGTTTTGAGTTCGATGGCGACCAGACAGTTGAGGCCACGGTGGAAGAACAGCAGGTCCAGCGCAAAATCCTGTTTGCCCACTTGCAGCGGGTATTCGCTGCCGACAAAACAGAAGTCGCGCCCAAGTTCGAGCAGAAACTGCCGAAGCTGCGCCAGCAGGCCGCGTTGCAGGTCAAGCTCCAGGTGGGGGGCGGGCAGGTCGAGAAATTCGACCAAGTAGCTGTCTTTGAACACGCTGGCCGCGTTGGGGTGGGTTTGTGCCACCAGTGGTGACACTTTTGCCGGACTGAGGACGACGCGCTCAAAAAGGGCTGTGTCGTATTGCCGCTCCAGCTCCCGGCTGGACCATTTTTCCTGCGCCGCCATCTTGAGGTAGAACTCGCGTTCTTCCGGGCGCTTGCTGCGGCTGAGGATGATGAGGTTGTGCGTCCAGGGCAATTGTGTCAGCAGTGCTGTCACTATTGGCGCGTCGGGATAAGCCTCGTAAAACTGCCGCATGCGGAACAGGTTGCGGCGGGTGAAGCCTTTGAGCCCCGGCTGCGTGCTGGCCAGGTGCTGGGCCAGTTGTTCGACAACGCCTTCGCCCCATTCGGCGGCCTTGATCTTGGCGCTGAGATAAGCGCCCACCTGCCAGTACAGCTCGATCAGCGCGGTGTTCACGGCCTGGTAGGCGCGCTGGCGGGCGCTTTCGATGAGGCGGGTGATTTCGGCGAAGTCGGGGGTCTTCGTCGTTGATGTTGGCGTTGGGGTCAAGTCGCTCATGAGTGCACCTCACGCAGCAGCGCCA
>JAABRC010000273.1 GCA_011391115.1 Candidatus Egaibacter danicus
CCTGGCACGGAAAACCCTGGTCGGTGCTTCTGGACTTGCCACCTCTTGCCACCGTGATGCTCGAATGGAAGGCATGAAACTGGAGACAGGAAACCCGTGGCCACTGGGCGCCCACTGGGATGGCAAGGGCATCAACTTTGCGGTGTTTTCGGCTCATGCCCACCAAATGGAGCTGTGCCTGTTTGACGAAGCCGGCGAACACGAGACCGCCCGATATGCGTTGCCAGCCCACACCAGCGACGTGTGGCACGGTTACCTTCCCGACGCGCGTCCCGGTCTGATCTACGGGCTGCGTGCCCATGGCCCCTGGCGACCTGACCGCGGCCATCGATTCAATGCCTCGAAGCTGCTGCTGGATCCCTATGCCCGGGAGGTGGTCGGAACGTTCGAATGGCGCGATGAGCACTTTGGCGGAGACCGCAAGCTCCCGATGCATCCCGACACGCGAGACAACGCTGCCTTTGCGCTGAAGGCTCGCGTGGTGGACGAAACCTACAACTGGGAAAGCGATAACCCACCCCGCACCTCACTGGCCAGTACGGTCATTTATGAGGTACACATCAAGGGCTTCAGTCGTCTCAACAGCCACCTTCCGCCCGCCCTGCGCGGCACCTTCGCCGGCCTGGCGCACGATACGTCCATCCAGCACCTGAAACAGCTTGGCATCACAGCCGTCAGCCTCTTGCCGGTGCACTTTGCACTGGATGAGGAACGTTTGTACAAACTCGGTTTGCATAACTACTGGGGTTACAACACGCTGGCGTTTTTTTGCGCCAACCCACGCCTGGCAACTCTGGATCAAGGGCAAACCGCCCGGGACGAGTTCCGCACGATGGTCAAGGCTCTGCATCGCGCAGGCATTGAGGTCTTGCTGGACGTCGTGTACAACCACACGGCAGAGTCAGATGAAAACGGGCCGACCTTGAGTTTTCGGGGCCTGGACAATGCCAGCTACTACCGCTTGCCACCGGAGTCACGCGAGCACTACGAGAACCACACGGGTTGCGGCAATACACTGGACATTCGCCACCCGCGAGTGCTGCAACTGGTACTGGACAGTCTGAGGTACTGGGTCAACGACATGCATGTGGATGGTTTTCGGTTCGATCTGGCACCCGTGCTGGGTCGGGGTGATCATGGTTTCAGCCGCGACGGGGCTTTTTTTACAGCGCTTGCGCAAGATCCCGTGTTGTCACGCGTCAAGATGATTGCAGAGCCCTGGGACATTGGCGCGGGTGGCTATCAGGTTGGTGAATTTCCGCGCGGCTGGCTGGAGTGGAACGATCATTTTCGTGATGCCATGCGACGGTTCTGGATTCACCCCGAACGGCCAGCCAGCACGCGCGGTGATTTCGCCTTGCGGCTGTGCGGCTCGTCCGATTTGTACCAGCCGCGTCAGCGCGCACCAGCCGAATCCGTCAACTATGTGGTGTCGCATGATGGTTTCACGCTGCTCGATCTGGTCAGCTACAACAACCGTCATAACCAGGCCAATGGTGAACACAACCGTGACGGGCACGGTCATAACCTCAGCTACAACTGCGGCATCGAAGGGCCTACTAAAAAACCCGTCGTCAATGCCTTGCGTGGACGGCTTCAGCGTGCGCTGATTGCCACCACGCTGCTGGCGCAGGGCACACCCATGCTGTGCGCGGGCGATGAACTGGGCCATACGCAGCGAGGCAACAACAACCCCTATTGCCAGGACAACGAAACCACCTGGATCAATTGGGCTCACGCCGACGCCGACCTGATTGCGTTCACGGCCCGCGTGCTGACCTTGCGGCGCGAAGCCCTGCCTTTCGCCAACCGCTGGTACAACGGACTGACCGATCCACTGGGGCTGCATGATCTCGCCTGGCTGCAGCCCGATGGAAGCCCCCTGCAGGGCCTGGCATGGCAAGACCCCTCGTCGCACGTGATGGGCTGCCTGATTGGTCAGCCCGGCAAGGCCAAAGCGCCCCTGCTGCTGCTGATCAACCCTGAGCGCTCCGACCACCCTTTCATTTTGCCCGCCGGTGTGTGGCAGGCATTGCTGGACACGTCACACCCACTTGGGCTGACTGCGTGGCACGGTCAGGGCGAGGTACCGTTCATGCTGCCAGCGCATAGCCTGGTGGTGCTGGCCGCTGCCGGTGCATCGATCAAGGGCTTGTGAAACCATGAAGTTACCTCGCAAAATATGAAACTGCCTCGCGCCAGTGGCATCCTGCTGCATCCCACCAGCCTTCCTGGTCCGCATGGCTCGGGCGACTTGGGTCCGGCCGCTTACCATTTCGTCGACTGGCTGGTCGGCGCCGGGCAAAAGCTGTGGCAAATATTGCCACTGGGCGGCATTGGCTCTGGCAACTCACCCTATATGAGCAGTTCCGCATTTGCTGGCAACCTGTTGCTGATCGACTTGGCAGAGTTGCACCAGCGCGGCTGGCTGATCGCTGCTGATCTGGAACCCGATACATCGTTTTCCGACGAGCGACTGAATTTCGGTGCTGTTGTCCCCTGGCGAATGTCCCGCCTGGAGCAGGCGGCGCAACAATTTGCGTTGAAAGGGTCCGCGCAGGAGCGTGCTGATCTGGCGTCCTTTACCGTGGCCCACAGTGACTGGCTCGCCGACTACGCTCTCTTCATGACTCTGGCCGATGCCCATGGCTGGCGCGACTGGTGCGACTGGCCTGCTCCACTGGCGCAACGCGAACCTGCAGCACTGCAGGCAGCACAAGAACAATACGCCTCGCGCATAGCCTTCTGGACGTTTTGCCAATGGTGTTTTTTTCGACAGTGGCGGCGGCTGAAGGCCTATGCCAACCAGCGCGGTGTGAAGATCGTGGGCGATGCCCCCATCTTCATCGCCTACCAGAGCGCCGAAGTCTGGGCGCACCCCGAACTGTTTGAGCTGGACGCGCAAGGCCGCGCGCTGGTCGTGGCCGGTGTGCCACCCGACTACTTCAGCCCCACCGGCCAGCGCTGGGGTAACCCGCTCTACCGATGGAGCGCCCACGCCAAAGAGGGATATGCCTGGTGGGTGCACCGCGTGCGCCGCACCTTCGAGCTGGTAGACATCGTTCGCATCGACCACTTTCGTGGTTTTGCAGACTATTGGGAGATTCCGGCCGAAGAACCCACCGCCATCCATGGCCGCTGGCTAGCCGGGCCGGGTGCAGCGCTGTTCGAAGCCATCCGCGCCGCGTTAGGTGACCTGCCCATCATTGCAGAAGACCTCGGGCTGCTCACTCCCGCAGTGACTGATTTGCGCCGCCAGTTTGACCTGCCCGGCATGCGCATCCTGCACTTTGCGTTTGGCGGCGGCAATGACAACAGCTACCTGCCCCACAACTATGACGCCAACACCGTTGTGTACACCGGCACGCACGACAACAACACCAGTCAAGGCTGGTGGCAGGAAGCATCTGATGCCGAGCGCCAGCACGTGCGCGAATACTTGTCACTGCAGCCAGAAGACGAACCCTCCATCCATTGGGAACTGATTCGCGCGGCCTGTGCCAGCGTGGCTGACACCGCCATTCACCCGATGCAGGATGTGCTCGGACTGGACGGACAAAGCCGCATGAACCTGCCCGGTGTGGGCGAAGGGTATTGGGAATGGCGCTTCAGCTGGGAACAAGTGAAACCCGAGCACGCGCAGCGGCTGGTGCGGTTAGGTGGCTTGTATGGGCGGTGAGGATCATGGGGGCCATCGACGGGACATGGTGACTTCCCTCTGCATGCAATTTGCTATCAAAAGAGAAGCTTCTTGCGCATATT
>JAABRC010000274.1 GCA_011391115.1 Candidatus Egaibacter danicus
TAGTTACGATTAGGTAAAATTTAACGCTTCTCAGGAGTTACAGATGTCTACCCCAGCACCCACCGCCGCCAAGGCATTTGCCAGTCAGGCAGACCTGACCGACAAGAAAACCACCTTTGAGCAGCTCAGCCAGCATTGCTGGGCCTACACCACCGAGGGCGACCCGAACTCCGGTGTCATCATCGGCGACCGTTTCATCATGGTCAGCGATGCCACCGCCACGCCGGCCATGGCGCGCGACCTCATCGCCAAGATCCGCACCGTCAGCGACCTGCCCATCAAGTACGTGCTGCTGACGCACTACCACGCAGTGCGCGTGCTGGGCGCCTATGCCTACGCCGCCGAAGGTGCCACCGAGATCATCGCCAGCCAGGGCACGCTGGAACTGATTCGCGAGCGCGGTGCACAGGACATGAAGAGCGAGATGGAGCGCTTCCCGCGCCTGTTCCGCAACGCTGAGACGGTGCCCGGCCTGACCTGGCCCACTATGGTGATTGGCGGAGGCAATCCGGTGAAAGGTGAGGTGCCAGGCAAGCTGTCGATCAACCTGGGCGGCGTCGTGGTGCAGATATGGAGCCCCGGTTCTGGCCACACGCGAGGTGACACCATTGCCTGGGTGGAGGAAGAAAAAGTGCTGTACTCGGGCGACCTGGTCGAGTATGAGGCCGGTGTTTACACCGGCGACGCGCAACTGGAGGAATGGCCCGCCACGCTGGAGGCGCTGCGCGCGCTCAAGGCTGAGGCCATCGTACCCGGCCGTGGCGAGGCGATGAAGGGCAACACGAACGTCAACAAGGCGCTGGACTACACCAAACGCTGGGTTGAAACGCTGTACCGCTGCGGCCGTGAAGCCGTGGCGCAGGGCATGGACCTCAAGGCCGCCATGGCGCACGCGCGCAAGAGCATGGACCCGGTCTTTGGCCAGGTGTTTATCTACGAGCACTGCCTGCCTTTTGATGTAACCCGGGCGTTTGACGAGGCCAGCGGCATCAAGAACCCGCGTATCTGGACGGCTGAGCGCGACAAGGAAATGTGGGCGGCGCTGCAGGGCTGACTGGCCCTGGCGCTGGATGATGTCAGTCGGCCCGAATGCCGCGTCGGGCGGCTACCGATACCGCTTCTACCCGGCTGGCGACGCCCAGTATCTGGTAGATGGCGCTTAAGTGCTGCTTGACGGTGCCATCGGAGATGGCCAGTTCGCGCGCAATTTCCTTGTTGGCCAGGCCACGCAGGGCGCCTTGAAACACCTCAAGCTGCCGTTCAGTCAGGGCAGGCCAGACGGTGGCCATCTCCAGCATGCGTGACTGCCGACGGGGGTTGCCCATGCGGTTTGCATGGCCATCCTGCGCTGTCTCTGGCATATACGCCTCGCCATTCAGAATCTGGCGCAGGGCATTGATCAGCTCTTGCGGCGTCGATTGCTTGGGGATAAAGCCGGCAGCGCCCTGAGCGATGATCTTGCGAATCAACTCAGGCCCACTTTCGCCCGATACCACCACCACGGGGCTGAGGGGAAACCGCTGGCAAACGGACTTCAGGGTGGCAAAACTGCTGCCCCCCCGATGCCAGTCTTTCAGAATGAGGTCCGGGGCTGGCGTGTCGGCCGGCAGTTCCAGCGCTTGCTCGCAGACGTCAAACATGGTGAGCGCCACCGTCTCAGCCAGCGGGTGCAGCAGGCTGCGCATGCCTTCGCGAAACAGCGTGTGCTCATCAACCAGAAAAATATTCATGACACCGGGCAGGATACCAGTGCTCCGCGCGTCCATCTGTAAACAATGACAGGACCTAACGCTGTGCTGCCAGTTCACGAATGTCTCGCTCATACGCTGCCAGACGCCGTACCGCGCGCTCGCGCTGCTCTGCCGTGGTGCTGTTATGAAGCTGCGCAAAGGCCCGGCAGTTGTCCAGTAGGGCCTTGTCACTGTAGGCGCGGTAGGCAGGGTTGGGCGAATTGATGGATCGTTCCTTATAGCCCCGCAGTGCAACCGTGGCCTGGCTGGCGGGTACCTTGTTTCCCTGAATCTGGCGTAGCGTTTGCAGCAGATCCCGCTGGCGGCGCAAGCGTTCGGTGTAGCTGAGTTGTGGATCAAAGCCGGAACTGGCGATGGATTCCTGCAAAATCGTCTTTTGGCGCTCCTCCAGTGTGTTGTAGACCTGTTCAGCCCGGTCTAAGGCAGACTTCATTCGCCTTTCCTGCTTCTCGGCAGGGGTGCCGTCAAGCCAGTCTTCGCGCCACCCGGTGTTGGTCTTCTGGAATTTTGCTTCGATATGCGCCAGTTGCGATGAGCCCAGGCTCATCGCAAGCGCAATGATGCCTGGCTCGGCCTGTACATGAATAGCCTCCAGTCGGGCTCGTACATCCGAGAAGAGACCGCAAACCTGCTCTGGTGTTACCTCATCGGGTGCCAGTCGCTGCATTTTTTGCAGCAGGTCAGCCACCTTGGGCAATTCGGTGACGCGGTGCCATTGGTGAAGACGGCTAAGCTCATCCCGTACCTGCAGGGTCTGGACTTCATTGAAATCGGCATACCCATCCAGCCACCAATATGCCAAATCCGGCACGGTGTTGTAGCCAATTTTGATGGCGCTGCACGCCACCAGCAGAACAACCGACCCTATCAGGCCGATAATCCGGAGCCATCGAACAACCGATTTGAGGGAAGCAGACATGACAGCAGTGGATGTGGTCATCATGGCAGCGGGCAAAGGGACCCGCATGAAGAGCAAACTGCCCAAAGTATTGCACCGCTTGGCCGGACGTGCTTTGGTACAGCATGTTCTGGACACCGTGGCGACTCTGGGCGTGCGTGGTGTGGTTCTGGTTACCGGTCATGGTGCTACAGAAGTTGAAGCGGCTTGCGCATATTCCACCGGGTCTGGAGGGCAATTTGGCACCAATTCCGGGCTGAAATTTGTTCGCCAGGAGCCCCAGTTGGGAACCGGGCATGCCGTGCAGCAGGCTGTGCCCGTCCTGCCTGACGACGGTGTGACGCTGATCCTCAATGGCGATGTGCCCCTGATTGAGGCCGACACATTGCGCGGTCTGGTTGCGGACTGTGCCGGGGAGAAACTCGCCTTGCTGACGGTCAATATGCCGGACCCGAGTGGCTACGGTCGCATCGTTCGTGATGGCGACGCGGTTCGGGCCATTGTGGAGCATAAGGACGCCTCGGCCGCACAGCGCGAGATTGGCGAAATCTACACCGGCGTGATGGCCGCACCCACCGCCCGACTCAAAAACTGGCTTGCCCGGTTGCGCAACGACAACGCGCAGGGCGAGTATTACCTGACGGATATCGTGAAGTTCGCCGTCAGTGATGGTGTGGGTGTGGTTGCTACCCGGACTGCCGACAAGGTTCAGGTGGATGGTGTGAACAGCCCTGTTCAGCTGGCTGAGTTGGAGCGTGCCTATCAGCGTCGCCTTGCCGATCGCTTCATGGAACAAGGCGTTCGTATGGCTGACCCGGCGCGATTCGATGTGAGAGGGTCATTGACCTGTGGCGAAGACGTATCGATTGACGTCAATTGTGTGTTTGAAGGAGCCGTGTCACTGGCCGACGATGTGCGCATCGGTGCCAACTGCGTGATCGCCAATGCAAATATTGCTGCTGGAGCCCACATTCTTCCGTTCACGTATATCGACGGCGAGAAGCTGGGGGCCAGCATCGGCGAGGGCGCGCTGGTTGGGCCGTTTTCCCGCCTGCGCCCCGGCGCGGTGCTGGGGGCCGAGGTCCACATCGGCAATTTTGTTGAAATCAA
>JAABRC010000275.1 GCA_011391115.1 Candidatus Egaibacter danicus
GGTACTCGTGCTGCTGGGTGTGTTGTGTGTGCCGGTGGCCCATTACACGGTGCATCGGATGTTCAAGCCACGGCGTGACCAGCGTCACGCTGAACGTGCGAGCAGCGCTGCAAGTGCAGCCATCGACCAAGACAAGGTGTAACCATGCAAAAAATCTACATCCACCCGCTGCCCGTGCGCATCTGGCACTGGATCAATGCACTGGGCTTCTTGGTACTGATTGGCACCGGTGTGCAGATTCGTTACCTGGACCTGTTTGAGCTGATGTCTTTCAGAACCGCCGTGGTCGTGCACAACTACAGCGGCTTTGTGCTGATTGCCAATTTCTTTCTGTGGTTCGGGTTTTATCTGTTGACCGACAAGATCAGTGTCTATGTGCCCGAGACAAATGCGAAAAAGTATTTTGAGGACGCCTGGCGGCAGATCAAGTTTTACGGCTATGGCATTTTCGTGGGTGAAGAAAACCCGCACCACCCCACGATTTATCACAAGTTCAATCCGCTGCAGATCATGATGTACCAGATCATCATGCTGCTGGCGGTGCCGATCATGTTTGGCTCTGGGCTCCTGCTGTGGGACGTCAAGCGGTTTTCTGCCGTGATCGACTTCTTTGGCGGCGTGCGGGTGGTGGATACGGTGCATGTCCTGATGTTCATTGTGTTCTGCGGCTTTCTGTTGATGCACCTGTACCTGATTACCTTGGGCCCGACCCGCTTGGCACACATCAAGGCGATGTTGACGGGGTTCGAGGAGAAACACGACAACTCTAAATAATGGCTATGATGACCTACAAGCATTCGCAGGGACGCGATTTTTGGCTTTGTCGACCCTCGTTTTATGGCAACCACTTGTTAAAGGAAACGTTTATGAAAACCACATCTTTCTCCATTCTGAGCGGTACCGTTTTATTGGCCTTGAGTGCCATGGCACCTGCACAGGCTGCTATAGATGTCGAGGCCGCCAAGGCGCTGGCCAAGACCAATGACTGCCTGAAGTGCCATGCTGCCGACAAGGACAAGAAAGGCCCTTCGATGAAAAAGATCGCTGCCAAATACAAGGGCAAGCCCGATGGTCAGGAGAAAGCCATCAAGAACATGACTGAAGGTCAGATGGTCAAACTCTCCGACGGCACCGAAGAGAAACACAAGATCATTGATACCAAAGACCCCAAAGAGCTCAAGAATATGGCCGATTGGTATTTGTCGCACTGACAGTTGAAGTGCTGGACCCGAGCAGAAAAGCACAGCATTTTCGCTCCCGACGATCCAAATGAGTTGGAGAACCGCCATTGCTGCGTTGCAGTGGCTCGGTGAATTGCTTGCAATTTTGCAGCGCTCGATTGGGTTTGTTTTTGGCAATTTGGTCATGAAAATATTCGGTATCGCCGGGCATTCCGGGATGGGCAAGACCACACTGCTGGTACGCTTGGTGCCTGCCATCGCAGCAACCGGTCTGGTGGTGTCCCTGATCAAGCACAGCCACAAAAATATCGACATCGACCGCCCCGGCAAAGACTCTTACCGCCTGCGCGAGTCGGGTTGCAAGGAGGTGCTGCTGCTGGGCAACGACCGCTGGGCCTTGATGCATGAATTGCGCGGGGCGCCAGAGCCCTCCCTGGACTATTTGCTGGACCGCATGCAGCACTGCGATCTGGTGTTGATTGAAGGCTTCAAGAACGGCAATTTTCCCAAGCTGGAAGTGTGGCGAGCCTCTGAAGGCAAAGACACACTCTGGCCCGACTGGCCGGGCATTGTGGCCATTGCCAGCGACACGCCGCCGGATTCACCGGCTCGGGCCGCCGTGACACCGGGCTTGACCCATCTGGACCTGTCCGATGTGCCATCCATTGCAGAATTTGTGGCGGCACATGCACTTTTGCGCTGACACCCGGTAGCCCGCTGGTTGATTGTTCTTCACGTCAGCCTTTCAGAATAGTCGATTTCGTCAACATTGCGTTGACATGTCTGGGCTCAGATTGTGCTCGGGGTAGCACTTGAACCGGGAAGCGCTTCAACATTGCGGACAATCGAATCTTTGAACAATTGAAATGTGATGAAGACTGGTTTACTTTTGGTTTTCTTATCTCTCGCTGCGCCTGTGTTTGCCAGTGAGTTCGACACCGTGTTGATGGTTTCGATTGATGCCTTGCATCCCGCCGCGCTGAGTGAAAAGACCTCACCCACCCTTGACCGTTTGATGCGCTCGGGCCGCTACACCCTGGAGGGCCAAAGTGTCACGCCGCCACAGACGCTGATTGCGCACACCGCCATGATGACCGGACTGACGCCTGAGCAAAGCGGCAAGCTGGACAACGACTGGAAACCGGGCCTGCCGCAGGTGGCGCGGGAAACGGTGTTTGACCTTGTCAAGCAGCGCGGGTATCAAACCGCTTATCTGTATGCAAAACCGAAACTCGGCTATCTGATCAGCGCTGCGGTGGACGAGCATGCACTGGCCAGGAACGACGGCATTGACCGGGCAAGGGCTTTTTTTGGCAGGACTGGCAGGCGCTTTGTCTTTCTTCACATCAGCGGGCTCGAAGACGAAGGCGCTGATGCCGGCTGGTTATCAGAAGACTATCTGGACGAGCTCACGTACATCGACATGATGCTGGCGCCGCTGCTCGACGATGTTGCCAAACGCGGCCGTTATCTGGTACTTGTCACCAGTGACCACGGCGGACATGAGCGCCAGCATGGCACCCTTCATCCGGAGGACTTCAAGCTGCCGCTGATCATGGCCGCCAGCCACTTGCTGCCCCCGCTGAAGACGGGCGTGTTTCCTATCACCGAGCTCAAGCGTTTGCTGCACAACACGCTTGTTGCAGCGGAAAAGTGGGATGAGGCGGCAAAGTCCGGCCTTTCGGCCACGAAATTCTGAAACGCCAAATCCGATTAAGGGACATCTTTGAACACTTCCTCTGCCATGCGAATCGCGTTGTTGCTGCGAAACTGCGTGTCGGCGTAGTTGACCAGATACGCGTAGGGCGATTGGTCAATGACCTGCGAAGCTTCTACGGGGTCAAACGCGCCATTTTTGAACGCCAGCGCTGCACCATCGCGCAACAGGGTGAGGTAGCCCAGACTGTCTTTCATGGCTTTGTCCAAAGTGGCGACCGCACCGTGGCCGGGAATCACCGTAGCCGGGTGCAATTCATCGCGCAGGTAGGTCAGCGCAGCAATCCACTTCAAGCCCGTGCCCGGCATGATGCCCAACAGGCGGTCGGCAAACACGACGTCACCCGAAAACACAAGTTGTTCCTTGGGCAGCCAGACAAACAGGTCGGCCCTGGTGTGCGCACCGCCAGTCGCAATCAGCTCGATGTCAACGCCGCCCACCTCCAGCTTGTGGCGCTTGCTGAAGGTGACATCCGGGTAGGCCAGCACCGTGCCTTCAAAGCGCTCCGCAAGGTTTTGTTTGGCGCCTTCGAACTGCTGCAGCCCGCGGGCCTTCATGTCCAGCACACCTGGCTCGGACGCAATCACCTTGGCCCCCACCACGCGCTGGAAATAGTCGTTGCCGAACCAGCGATGGTCTTGCCCGCCCGAGTTAATGACCCAGCGCACGGGCTTGTCGGTCACCGCCCGGATGGCGCTGACGATGACCTTGGCACCTTCGGCAGAGCCACCTGAATCAATCACCACCACGGCGTCATCGCCAATGATGAAGCCGCTGGTCATGTTGTTGCCCAGATTTTGTTTGGAACGCTGAGTCAGCTCACCCACCAGCGCATAGACCCGGTCGGTGACCTTA
>JAABRC010000276.1 GCA_011391115.1 Candidatus Egaibacter danicus
GTCATCTTCATCGGGCTGACGCAGGTCGTGGCGCGCTGGGTCGAAAAATGGCTGCCCAAGCCCGAGAAGAGCACTGTTGCGGGCCGCCAGCGTCATCTGGACCCTTCCGCGCTGGCCACACCGTCGCTGGCCATCTCATGCGCAGTGCGTGAATCCATGCATCAGGCCGACGTGGTGGAAACCATGCTCACCGGCATGCTGGGCGTGATCAGGAACAACGACCGCAAGCTCTCCGAAGACCTGCGCAAAATGGACGATACGGTGGACGAGCTGTACTCCGACATCAAGTACTACCTCACCAAGATTTCCCGCGAGGCCCTGAGCGACAACGAAGGCCGACGCTGGACCGATATCATCAGCTTCACGATCAACATGGAGCAGATCGGCGACATCGTCGAACGCGTGCTGATTGATATCGAAGACAAAAAAATCAACCTGGGCCGCGAGTTTTCAGAAGCCGGCATGGCCGAAATTTGTGACCTGCATAGCCGTCTGGCAGACAACCTGCGGCTGGGCATGAGCGTGTTTCTGCACGGCAACGTGCGTGATGCCCAGAAGCTCCTGGAAGAAAAATCCCGCTTTCGTGATCTGGAGCGTGAATATGCCGGCACCCACCTGAGCCGGCTCTCGGACAAAACGTTGCAGAGCATTGAAACCAGTTCGCTGCATCTGGATTTGATCAGCGACCTCAAGCGCATCAACTCCCATATCTGCTCCATTGCGTACCCGATTCTGGATTCGGCTGGCGCGCTGGCGCCCAACCGCCTGCGCCAGTCCGTGCTGGAAAAGCACAGCTAATATCCGAGCGCTGCCGCCAGGATCAGCGCAGCCTCGGTGGTGAAGTGCTCTTGCGGCATGCGCGCCAGCACCTCCCGCGGCTCCCACAAACCAAACTGAGCCACTTCGCCATCCTGGTTCACCGGCTCCATGTCCACAGGCACAACGCAGTGGTACCAGTCGATGTGTTCCACGACGTAGCCAGCACCACGGCCATCGGTGGACGGGCGGCGCGTGGTGATGCGTCCGCCGTGTGTGATGGCCTCCAGCGCATCCAGCCGCAGTCCCGCCTCTTCCCACGTTTCACGCGCCAGCGCAGTTTGCAGCGTGTCCGCCGCCGACACCATGCCCCCCATCAGCGTATCCCACATGCCCGGATCATTGGCCTTGCTCATGGCGCGCTGCTGCAACCAGACGCGGCCGTCCGGAGCAAACCCTACCATGTGCACAGCGGCTGTGGTGATGCCCAGCGGCCGCACTGCCGCCCGTTCGATGGTGCCCACCCGATGGCCCTGCTCGTTGTGCACGGCAAGCTGCTCATTGCGCCATGCGCCTCCCAGACCTACCTGTTGCATGGCGGCGGCCACCGCATTCAGACCCAGCGTGACATCGCCATCCAGATGCCATGAGACGCTATCCAGTCGCTCTACTTTTGATAGCTGTCCACGCATATCGGATGAGGGCTGAAGGCTGATTTTGCTTAAAAAATCAGGCTCTACCGATCCAATGCGGGCCACACCGGCAAACAGCGGCACGCGCGGGCGCAACGGCGGCACGTCAGCGCCCGCACGCAGGGCCGCCAGCCAGGCAGCATCCAGCACGTCGGTAAAACGCACCACACTCACAGCGTCAGAATGGTGCAGCCCGTAGTTTTGCGCGCTTCCAGATCGCGATGCGCCTGCTGCACGTCTTCGAGCCTGTAGCGCTGGTCGATTCGGATCGTCACCTTGCCGCTGGTCACGGCATCAAACAGATCATCAGCCATGACCTGGGTGCTCTCGCGCGTGGCAATATGGGTGAACAGTGTCTGGCGAGTCACATAAATCGAGCCCTTCGCGCCCAGAATGCCCGGCGCAAAAGGCGGCACGACACCAGAGGCGTTGCCAAAGCTGGCCATCAGGCCGAACGGTGCCAGGCAATCAAGCGACTTGTCCCACGTGTCTTTGCCCACCGAGTCGTAAACCACCTTCACGCCTTTGCCGCCGGTGATTTCTTTCACCCGCGCCAGAAAGTCCTCGGTCGTGTAGTTGATGACATGCGCGGCGCCGTGAGCCTTGGCCAAGGCACATTTGGCGTCCGATCCCGCCGTACCAATGAGCTGCAACCCCATGGCCCTGGCCCACTGGCAGGCAATCAGGCCCACGCCTCCGGCAGCGGCGTGAAACAAAACAAAATCACCGGGCTGCAATCCACCTTGTGGCTGCGTGCGTTTCAGCAGGTACTGCGCGGTCAAGCCCTTGAGCATCATGGCCGCGCCAGTATCAAACGAAATGGCGTCAGGCAGCTTGCACACGCACTTGGCCGGCATCACCCGCAATTCGCAATAACTGCCGGGTGGCTGGCTGGCGTAAGCCGCACGGTCACCCGCCTTGAGGTGGGTGACACCCGAGCCCACGGCCTCCACCACGCCGGAGGCCTCCATGCCCAGTTGCAGCGGCATGGGCAGAGCGTAAACCCCGGAGCGCTGGTAAACGTCAATAAAGTTCAAACCTACCGCCTTGTGACGAATGCGAATCTCGCCTGGGCCAGGCTCACCCACAGTCACATCAACCAGTTGCAGCTCCTCGGGGCCGCCATTGCGTTCGATGCGGATTGCTTTTGCCATATTGATTTCTCCTGTTGTGATGTTGCAGGCTGGCATGGTGCCACGAATCAGAGCTGAATGCCCTGCCGGGGCAAACAGGCGGGTCCTTGTTACAGTCAACCCCATGCAGCAACGCCTGACCCCCGCCACCGCCGCCCTGCTGGTCATTGCGCCGCTTTTTTGGGCTGGTAACGCGATCGTGGGCCGCCTGGCCCAGGGTCTGGTGCCGCCCATCACGCTAAACTTTCTGCGCTGGGTGCTCGCTTTTTTACTGCTACTGCCGTTGGCCTGGCCCGTGCTCCGGCGCAGCAGTGTGCTGTGGCCCCACTGGCGGCGCTATGCCGTGCTGGGCCTGCTGGGCGTGGGCTGCTACAACGCGCTGCAATACCTGGCGCTCAAAACCTCTACACCCATCAACGTGACGCTGGTGGCGTCCAGCACGCCCGTCTTCATGCTGGCCATTGGTCGCATTTTCTTTGGGCAGCCCGTATCAGTGCGGCAGATTAGCGGCGCAGTGCTGTCCATCGCCGGGGTGTTGCTGGTGCTGTGCCGTGGCGAATGGGCGCTGCTGCGGCAACTGCATCTGTTACCTGGCGACGTGTACGTGCTGCTGGCCACGCTGGCCTGGGCTTTTTACAGCTGGCTGGTAAGCAAACCGGCTGATCCACCCGAAATCCGCGGCGACTGGGCTGCCTTTCTGGTCGCCCAGATGGTCTTCGGCCTGGGCTGGTCCGGCCTGTTTGCAGCCGGTGAATGGACAATGACGGACGCGCACATCACCTGGGGCTGGCCGCTGGCCGCCACCCTGCTGTATGTAGCGCTGGGCCCGTCCATCCTGGCTTATCGCAGCTACGGGCTGGGCGTGCAACGCGTAGGCCCGGCCGTCGCCAGTTTTTTCTCGAACCTCACGCCGCTATTTGCCGCACTCATGTCGGCCGCCTTTCTGGGGGAACCGCCGCAAGGGTTCCACGCGGTAGCATTTGCACTGATTGTGGGCGGGATTGTGGTGTCGTCGCGCAAACCCTGATCCGTCGCCCGGTTGCCGGGCTTACGTTAACCCGATGACACCCTCATTTAATTTTCCGTTAATCTTGAGCGGATATACCCTCCGGGGGCATCATTGGCGAAATAAACGAGGCAAACAAATGGCATCAGTCCAGGTGGGGG
>JAABRC010000277.1 GCA_011391115.1 Candidatus Egaibacter danicus
GCCGACGTGATCGTGCTGGCCGGCGTGGGGGGTGTGGAGCAGGCCGCCAAGGCTGCCGGTGTGGCGGTGGAAGTGCCCTTCGCTGCGGGCCGTGTGGACGCCACGCAGGCCCAGACGGATGTCGAGTCCTTTGCCGTACTCGAGCCCGTGATCGACGGTTTCCGAAACTATGGCCGTGGCAAGGACGGCACGCCGACAGAAACCATGCTGGTCGACAAGGCCCAGATGCTGACTTTGACCGCGCCCGAGCTGACCGCGCTGGTCGGTGGCCTGCGCGTGCTGGGTGCCAGTGCTGACGGCAGCCAGCACGGCGTGTTCACCGACACGGTCGGCGCGCTCTCCAATGACTTCTTCGTCAACCTGCTGGACATGGGCACGGTGTGGAAGGCTGTGGATGGTGAGGGTGAAGTGTTCGAAGGCAAGGGTCGCAAGACTGGTGCGGTGAAGTACACCGGCACACGCAACGATCTGGTGTTCGGCTCCAATTCAGTTTTGCGCGCCTATGCCGAGGTCTATGCCAGCGCGGACGGCAAGGAGAAACTGGTCAAAGACTTCGTCGCCGCCTGGACCAAGGTGATGAATCTGGATCGCTTCGACCTCTAACCACACGCCGGGACGCAACATGCTCGGGCTGTAACTGCAAAAAGCCGCTGCTACGGCTGGGGCGGGCAGCCCTGCAGGCAAAAACACGCTCTACGCGTGTTTTGTGTTTTTTATACAGTCAAATTGGCCCTTAGCCCTAGTGAAATATGCGTGAGTAGCTACTAATTTTATAGCATTTCAGAAATATCACCCACCCTGCAATGCCGACCCGGGCAGATTTGACGTGCATCAACCCCTTCCAGCCAGATCAGTTGCAAGCTTGACATCAGCTTGTAGCCTCATGATGAGGATACGGCGGTACCCATCATGAAACTTGCTCTTTTGTCTGACATACACGCGAATTTGCGCGCTCTGGATGCCTGCGTGGCGCATGCCACTTCGGCGGGAGCCTCCCGGTTTGCACTGCTGGGCGATCTGGTTGGGTATGGGCCGCAGCCCGTCCAGGTGCTGCAGCGGGTACGTCTGCTGGCTAGTGCAGGCGCGATTGTCCTTAAGGGCAACCATGACGAGATGGCAGTCAATCCACCCTCTACCGCCCAGGCGCTGGGTGAAATTGGTGCGGCCTGGACCCATGCACAACTGACCGCGGCCGATCGGGCGTATCTGGAAGCGTTGCCTCTGTCAGACACGCAGGGTGCCGTGCACCTGGTGCATGCCAGCGCCAACGCCCCGCAAAAGTGGCAATACGTGATCAACGAGCAGCTGGCCGCGGCCAGTCTGGACGCGGCTTGCGAAGACCCGGCTGTGCGCTATGTCTTTGGGGGGCACGTTCATGAGCAGACGCTGTACTTCATGACGGCGACACACAAGCTGATGCGGTTTGCGCCGACTCCCGGTGTTCCGATTCCGCTGCCAGCCAGCCGCCGCTGGCTCGCAACAGTCGGATCGGTGGGCCAGCCGCGCGACGGCAAGACACAGGCCATGTATGCGATGTTTGACCTGGCGCGTGCCGAGTTGACGTTCCACCGGGTTCCCTATGACCACCTCGCGGTTGCCGCCGACCTGCGGGCTGCCGGATTGCCCGAGTTCTTCGCAAAACGGATGGAGGAAGGGCGATGAAAATGCTGGAGCCCGGAGCCCATATCGATGGGTTCACGATAGGCGAATGTCTGCACGCTGGCGGCATGGCCCATATTTACCGCGTGCAGTACACCGATGAATCCATGCGGGAGCCCTTTCCCATGGCGATGAAAGTACCCCGCATGACGGGAGGCGATGGGGCCGAGAACATCGTCGGCTTTGAGGTGGAACGGCAGATACTGCCTGCGCTGACCGGTTCGCACGTTCCGCGCTTTGTGGCTGCGGGCGACCTGGATCAGCTGCCCTATATCGTGATGGAATACGTGGAAGGGCAGACCTTGCAGCACCGGCTGGACGAATCCGGCGAGCCCGTGTCGCCGGCCGAAATTGCCCGATTGGGCGCCGCTGTTTCGCAGGCCGTGCACAGCCTGCATTTGCAGAATACCTGTCATCTGGACCTCAAGCCGGCGAATGTGTTGATGCGCCCCGATGGCAGTGCCGTGCTGCTGGACTTCGGGCTTTCCTGCCATGCGCATTACCCCGACCTGCTGGCTGAAGAAATGCGTCTGGCTGTAGGTTCTCCGGTTTGGATTGCCCCGGAGCAGGTAGTAGGCGTGCGTGGCGACCCGCGCAGCGATATTTTCGCCGTGGGGGTGATGCTGTATGAATTGGCCACCCGCGAATTGCCATTTGGAAATCCACAGACCAAGGGTGGCATGCGCCAGCGGCTGTGGATGGACGCACCACCGCCGCGCAAGTGGCGGCCAGAGTTACCCGAGTGGCTGCAGGAAGTGATCTTGCGTTGTCTGGAGAGTGAGGCGGCGAAACGTTACCCGTCCGCCGCACATCTGGCGTTTGACCTGTCCCATCCTGATCAAATTCAGGTGACGGAGCGGGGGAGGCGAACCCAGTCGACCGGCTTCCTGGCACACTTCAAACGCTGGCTTCGCGCGGCGGGCATGCACTATGAACCCAGCCCCCTGCCATCGCGTCAGATCGATGAAGTGCCCATTGTGATGGTGGCCGTTCCGCACTATGAAGTCAGTGACGCCACGCTGTACTCGTTGCGTCAGGCGGTATCCCGGTCATTGGGTACGCGGCCCGGAGCGCAGCTGGCGTGCGTCACCGTGATTGATGCAGGGAACTCCTCCACCAGCGATGCAGCGAACAGCGAGACGGCTGTGCACCGCCGCTACCTGGGCATGTTGCGCCAGTGGGCCCAGCCGCTTGACCTGAGCGGTCGGGCGGTCTCGTTCCACGTTCTCGAATCTGGTGATGTGGCGCAGGCGTTGCTGCGTTATGCGGCCGGCAATCACGTGAGCGTCATCGTGATGGGCGCGGCCACGCACGGTCTGCAGATGCAGCGGTTGCTGGCCACGGTGCCTATCAAGGTGGCGATGGACGCGCCATGCACCGTCATCCTGGTGAAGCAGGCGCTGCCGTTTGAGCAACTGGCTTCAGCCAGTCCGGCTTGATCGCGATACAGCACGACCTGTCACAGGCACTTACCCGGCGAGCAGGCGATGCACCAGGTCTGCCGCGGTGGATGCCTTGTATTTGCGCATCAGGCGCGCACGGTACACCTCCACCGTTCGGTGACTGATGCCCAGTGCACGGCCAATCTGCTTGCTGGTGAGACCATCCATCAAATGCGCGGCCACCTCGCGCTCGCGGGCAGTCAGGCCGGTTTTCACCGCGCGGCTGGCGCTCAGGTCCTCGAAAGTCCAGATGCCGGCCTCGTGGGGCGATTCCCGGTTGAGCGCACGTCCGGTGACATGGCACCAGAAGGTCTCGCCCTTGAAGCGTCCATCCACACGTTTCATAATGCGGTCGTCGGAGTAAGTCCCGTTGCGGTTCAGAATGGGCGCGATGCGTGCACCGGTTCGCTCGAATTCGTCTGCGCTGGGATACAAAACCTGGAAGGATTGCCCCGTGAGCCGTTCCGGCGTGGTGCCAAACATCTCACAGACATGCTGGTTGCAGTCCACAATGGTGCGATTGCGGGAGAGCACCAGGCCAACCGGCGCCAGATCGAAGGCAAGGTGGTAGTCAATGTCCATATTTCAGAAGCTATCAGGGTTCCACTGTACGAAAAACTACGTATATGGTTACGTAGTATC
>JAABRC010000278.1 GCA_011391115.1 Candidatus Egaibacter danicus
GTCGACCGGAATGTCGGTGTGTGAATCGGCCTTGACGAAACCGTGGCCCGGAAAATGTTTGCCGCAGTTGGCCATGCCGCTTTGCAGCAAGCCGTGCATCAGGCTCTTGGCCAGCAGGCTCACCACGCGCGGGTCGCGGGCAAAGGCGCGGTTGCCAATCACGCTGCTCTCGCCATAGTCAAGGTCGAGCACCGGGGTGAAGCTCAAATCGATGCCGCACGCGCGCAGTTCGGCGCCGAGCACATAACCACAGGCGGTGGCGGCGCGGGTGGCGCGCATGGCACCGCAGCCCTCGCCCGCCTTGCCGTCTTGGAGCCAGAACTCACCCAGGGCGCGCATGGGCGGCAAATGGGTAAAACCATCGGTCTTGAAACGCTGCACATGACCACCCTCATGGTCGACACAAATCAGCAGGTCCTTGCGAACTTTTTTGATGCTGCGACACAGGGCCGTGAGCTGCTCGCGGCTTTGCCAGTTGCGGGCAAACAAAATCATACCGCCCACCAGGGGGTGTTTGAGGCGCTGCTTGTCTTGTTTGCTCAAGCTCAAACCGGCGATGTCGATGATCAGGGGGGCGTGCAGGGTCATGGCGAACTTTCAAAGGTAGACCCCAATTATCAAATATCTTGCGCTTGCGACTGCTGTCCAGCAGGGCAATGTCAGCTTCCAGCATCCAGCTTCGGTAAAGCGTCGCCCCTTGCATGTGTCTGCCCGGCGGTCACTTCAGCTTGATTCTCATCTCCAGCCAATGAAAAACGTTCAGACGGCACGCCAGGCAGGTGAGCTTTTCTGGAAAACGGCAACCAGCGCATCCATCCGGTACGGCGCACGCGCTGGAGCAACTGGCGGCAATTGGAACAAAGCTTGCGGTGCGCGGTTGATGAGATTGCTCTGGCTGATTTCATGGCTGGACTCCTGATTCAATCTCACACGGGGTTGTACGCACCAAAACACGCCTTAAAAAGCACTTGCAACACCGATAGATTACCCTTGAAACTGCTGATCTTGGTAGGCACCTCGCCCTTGGGATAGCGTCGGCTGGTGGGCAATTCGACACATCGATAGCCAAGCTTGGGCGCCCGGTATGACAAATAAGCCAGAAGTTCATAGGTCTGGAACACGTCACGAAACGGGGCAATCTGCGGGTCAAGCAGCATCTTGCGGCTATAAGCCCGAAACCCCTGCGTGGTGTCGGTCCACTTGAAGCCAGAAAACAGACTGAGCATGGGCGCGTGGATAAACCGGATGGCAAAGTCACGCAACAGCGGCGTGTTCTCGGCCATGCCGCCGGGCACAAAACGTGAAGCCTGAACAAAATCAAGCCCTTGCTGCAGCGCCTCGATAAAACGCGGAATGGCTGCCGGGTCGTCCTTGTCGTTGCCGTCAATCGAGATGATGCCCTGGTAACCCTGGTCCAGCGCAAACGCATAGGCACAGCGCAGTTGGGCGCTCAATTTACCCGGGCCGGTCTTGACCAGCAGGCCGCGCACACCTTGTGCCCGCAAGCGGTCAAGTGCCAAAGAGCCATCGGTGCTGCCGCCGTCGACGATGATGATGTCGGCCAGGCTGGCCATCTGCAAGGCCGCCATCCGATCCAGCAGGCTGCCAATGCGCGCCCCTTCGTTGATGACCGGGATCACCACACAAAATGCATGCTGTCGCCCCCGCCACAAAGGGCTGTTAAATGTTGGCACCTGCCAAGCGGCACGCTGCCCCGGCTCAATCGTTGTCGTCATATTTTTGTTCCAGCCAATTCAGGCGACCCGTGCCGTAATCATCACCACACCAGCGACCACCAGCAAAATGCCCAGCCCGGTCGTCCAGTAAAACGGTTCTTTGAAAAGCAGCACCGAAAGCAGAGCAACCGCCGCCACCGCGCCGGATGTCAACACAGGGTGTGCCACATTCAGCGGCAGGCGCGACAGGGCTGCGGCGTACAGCAGAAATGCCGCCCCATACAAACCCAGCCCCAACCAAAACGGCCAGTTGCTCAACGCGCCCCAGGGGTCGCGCAGCGACGGAAACTGGCGCGGCGGCATCATCGCCATCTTGACCAACACGCTGGCCGAGGCGTTGGCAGCGATGCCCATGAGCAAAATCAACCACTTCATGCGCTCGAACCCACGTCTTTGGCGCGGTAGTGCGCGACAGCCACACCCAATGCGCGTTCAATTGACACCCCATGCGGCTCTTGCTGGGTGGCCACCATTTCAATCGTGACCAGGTGACCGGGCAGATGCTGTGACAAGGCGCGGTACATGGCGGCATGGTCGGTGTTGCCATCGCCCAGCGGCAGCAGATTGGGTTCGCTGGCGTGCACATGCCCGATCACGCCCGCGCTCATCTGCAACACCGTGACCGGGTCTTCGTCGTTGATGGTCAGCGCGCCGGTGTCAAACTGCATGCGGATGGCAGGGTGGGCAATGTGGCTGACCACCTGCGCCGTTTCCGGGCTGGTGGTCATGAAGTTGGCACCGTAACAAGTCGGGTTGGGCTCCAGGCAAATCATCACGCCCTGCGCCGCCGCAAGATCACCCAAGCGCCGGAAAAATGAAGTGGCGATGTCCAGGGTCTGGGCATTACTCAAGCCACTGCGGTCGCGGTTTTTGGGTGAGCCAAACACAATTCGTGGTGCCCCCAGCGTCGCGCCGACCCTGCAGATTGCGCCCAGATGCTGCAGCAATGCCGCCTGGGACTCTGGCGGGCCAAAGACATTGAGCCCCGTGGTGCCAAACAACAAGGCCTGCATGCCGGTAATTTCGACACCGCGTTCAGCCCACCATTGCCTGACCTTCAGGATGTCAGCCTCTGTGGCCTCGCCCGGTTTGGGAAAATACTTGCCAGGGGCAATGTCAATCGCATCCACCTCATAGCGTTGCAGCAAAGCCGCCAGCGCCTCGTCTTCGGCCACGTCCCAGGCAATGTTGGAAATGGCCAGCCTCATGCGACTGCCCCGTCTTTGGCTGGCAATGCCTTGGGCTCTGATTGGGCATAGGCACGAACGGCCTGAAGCGTGTCGCGCTGGCTGTATTGGTAATGGCCCTTGCCCCCAAACACTGCCGCATGGCGAGTGCGCATGTCATACATCGCCGGTGGGTTGGCCGTGGGCTGCGTGAAAGGTTTGCCAAAGCCAAGCTGCGACACATCGGCCACGCTGATGGGCTCGGCGGTCAAGTGCACCAATTTCAAGCACGCCTGCAGCGCTGTTTGAATGTCCCACCACAAATTGACCGTCGGGTAAAACTGAAACACGCCCCGGCTGTCGATGGCATGCAGGTTGTTGTCATTCAAAAAGTCATAAATCACGTTCTTGCGCAGACCGGGGCCGACCAGGCCGGGCAGGCGAACGATCAGATGGTTGGGGAAGTGACTCGCCACAAATTTCTCAAGCAGGCGGCGATGCAGGCCGTAGGCATGCAAACCTTCCTCGTCAACCGGGGTGTCTTCATCAACTCCGATGGGGCTTTTGAAGACATCGACAGTGCTGATCAGGATGAAGGTGTTGCAGGTCACGGTTTTGAGGTGGCCGATCAGGCTGTCGATGTTTTGGCGGTCAGCAACAGGGTCGCGATTGGCTAGCCATTTTTGGGCGGGGGCTGCGGCGCATACCAGCAGTTCATAGCTGCAATGATCTAGTTCCGAGATATTTCGCGAGCCGTAAACATGGTCAAACAACACCTGGCGGCACAACGTACTGCCAACGAAGCCCGTGCCACCTACGATTACCTTTTTTTCGTTATTC